>JAQSYS010000094.1 GCA_029256005.1 Sedimentibacter sp. | reverse complement strand
GATGATGAGTTGTTGAAAAAAAACAAATCACCCAGTTCCTTTTCGTTTATAAGATTTAATAGCTTTTTATAAATCAAAAGGAATATTTTATGCTTTTCTCTTAAATCTAATATTTTAGAACCAAATATATTTTGCCCTAAAACGAGAAAAGACTCCTGTTTAACCTGTGTGTTATAATTAGCAAGGCCACTTAAAATAATTCCAAGCATTTTTTTCAAACGGTCATTATAGATTTCGTCATCTTCGTTAAATCTTTCCTTATATTCTGGATAATACTGAATTATAATTCCCAAAGTATTGACTACCAATGTACTTACTCTTGGATTTGTTCCCTTGTAAATAATATTTAATTCTTCCACCAATTCATCCAATTCCTTTGGAGGTAACAATATAACGAATCTACCTAAATATTCAGGAATATATTTAGCAAATTGAAGTTCATCAATTTCAAGACCTTTGAAAAGCTCAACAGCTATTTCATTGCGTTGATCTATAGAAAGTAATGACCCAATATCAACAAGTGAGTTTCCAGCCTTATTTCTGACTGATTCTTTTGCACTTACCTTCACTATGTTTGCAAGATGAGTTGCTGTCTGAAGCAATATAACTTCATTTTTACTTTTTATATTCTCCATAATGTAATCAATACTTATAGTCTTAACATTCCAAGGTGTAGCTGTCTTTAAATTGTTTAAAAATATATCTGATGTCTTATATCTGTTGCTGTTCATTATTACATTATACTTATTTATAACGTCGGAAGACATATTTAATTTTTTTGCAATTTTTGATTTTAAGTAATTTATACACAAGCCATCATTTTCTAATGCAACAGACGCATAATTAAATATCTTATCCAATGACGTCATATCAATATTTTCATTACTTACAACCATATTGAAAAACTGCACTGCCATAAGCCTTATGTTTTGACCAGGATCATTAATTGAATTTAGTGCGAATTCTATTACAAAATTCAGTTGTTCTGGCTCATAAAAATCAACCGGTATGCTAAGTAGCGAATTTAATGTACTAAATCTAGCTACTCCTTCAAGATGAGATTTTTCTAAATTATTTATCAATAAACCAATATAGTTTTTTTTATCCTTATTTCTGTTTGAATTTATAACAGAATCAACAAATATCCTCAATGAATAACCAATCCATTCCTTATGGCTGTCTGTTACTTTATGTCCTGGATCCAAAAATAATCCTATATATTTGTCCCATAGAGACAATCCTGTCATTTCTTCTGTGATTTCAATCTTTACATCCTCAGGAAGTTCTTTTGAATACTCCAACTCATATGTTACTATTATGCTTCCCATAAGTTTTGCTGCCTGCCGCCTGATGTCTCCTTCTCTGTAAACCAGCAGCTCATACAAGAAGCTCAATGTAAACAGTTTTTCCTTTTGAGACAAATAAATAGAGTACTCATCCAATATATTTAAATAAGCCCTCAAATTCTGCCAGTTTTGCTCACTTCTCGCAGATTCAATCATACTAGAGAACACAACTTCATTATTTAATTTACTCATTAAAGATGTATTATGCTCTATTGCCATATACTTGAAATTCTCTACAACCTCATATCCATTTAAAAGGGCATAATCAACATACTTTGCAGGTTCAGGTTCTTTTGATTTAAAATCAGTATTTATTCCTTCATATACAATATAATTTTCGAAATCCTTCAATTTTGAATAGACTCTTTGATATCTTTTTTCCTTTTTTTCATCAACATTATCAAGCTTGTCTAAAATAATCTGAAACGACTCACTAAGTTCATAAATATGCATTTCATATCCATTTTTAGTAGTCTTGTTCTTAACTCTGAAATCAGCATAAATGAGTATCAATGACTCCAATGGAAGATTTTCAAGTTCTAAGTCCCATGTTGAATGATTTGTTGCTATCAAACCGATATTTGGCATGTTATACTTGCTAAACCACTGTTCTGTATAATAGTAGTGAAGATATGGAACTCTTCTTTTCTCAAGTCCTTTACAACCATATTTACCTATATCGTGACCTGCTGCAGCTCCTGAAACTAACCCAAGATTGACATGAGAACCGACCTTTTTCAATTGTCTTGCAACATGCATTGCTACATAATGTACAGCTGCCACATGATTTAAAGTATTAAAACCGTTTACCTCTTGGTCAAGCATCATAAGTTCATAAATATAATTTTTTTCAAATTTATCTATAAAATTTATATACTCATCAGGATTTGGCAATTCACTAATTTCCAAGTTAGTAAGAAAATCAAAATCAGTAAACTTGTCAAAAACACCGCTGTTTTTTCCATGGTGGAGTATAGTTTTCAAAATTTCCAGGTATATGAGCGCTCCTGCTTCATATTTTGGAATAAGCTTAATTGTTGTTGCATCTGGGAATGATTTGTGCAATGTATATTGAAATATATATGGCAGCCATTCTTTAGGCATCTCAGTACAAACATTACTAATTATGTCGATTGATAAATCAAGTACATCTCTGCATAATAAATGTTTTTTATTAATGAGTATCAGTAAACTATTAACAAATTTTTTATTTATAATATACGATTGTACTTTTTCTTCAGTTATATTTATCTTTTTCAAAAATTCTTTTTTTGTCAGACTGTTTAATATTTCCTTATGAAGTTCATTCAGCATAAATTTGCTCATTCAATACCTCTTAAAAATAAAATTTTAATGATTTATTTTATCATAATGCAAACCGTTTTTGTGGCTTGCTTCACACCGTTACAATGAATACACAAATCAGATAAAGATGTTAGTCTTTATCTCATAAATCATATTCATTATAACATATGTAAATTTATACTGCAATAAATTCATAAATGGTCAATTCGATAAATTAAATTGATTTTACTTGAAAACTAGTCCTTTAAGTATTATATTATTTAATATAATTATTAAGGAGGTTTCTATGTATCTTTTATCATATTTATATCAAGACAATGAGTTTATTGGTTTCTTAAACAAAGAAAAAACCGGAATAGTTCCGGCTTCAGCAGTATTTGCAAAATTAAATATCAAAGAACCATCAAACATGTTAAATCTTATTGATATTTTTGAAAATTTGGACATTAAAAAAATTAATGAAGTTTTAAGCACCTTGAAATGTGAATTAACATTGGAGGATGTTAAAGTTTTGGCTCCTATTCCATATCCAAGAAGAAACGTGCTTTGCTTGGGAAAAAATTACTTAGACCATGTAAATGAAGTAGGAAGCTTAAAGAATGTTAATTCAAATGTACCTGTTAAGCCTATATATTTCAGCAAAATTGCATATCCGGCAATTGGAAACAAAGAATATATTGTTGCTCATTCTGATGTGGTTAAAGAATTGGACTATGAAGTCGAACTTGCAATAATAATTGCAAAAAAATGCAAAAACGTTGTTAAAGAAGATGCAGAGAGTGTTATTTTCGGTTATACGATTGCAAACGACATTTCTGCAAGAGATTTACAACAAGAACACATTCAATGGCATAAAGGTAAATCATTAGACACATACTGTCCAATGGGACCATATATCATACATAAATCAAATGTTAATTTCCCTCCAAGTCTGGAAATAAAAAGCTATGTTAATGGTGAACTTAGACAAAACGGAAATACAAATCAATTGATATTTGATATACCAACAATAATCAGTGATTTAACTTCAGGTATAACATTGTATCCCGGAGATATTATTTTGACAGGCACTCCTGCTGGAGTAGGTGCTGGCTTTAACCCTCCAAGATACTTAAACTCAGGAGACACTGTTGATTGTGAAATCGAGGGTATAGGAACACTATCTAACACGATTCAATAATTTACATTATATTTTCCATTGATAGACATTCATTTTCCTTTATTATGATAAACAAAACTCTTAAGTGCTCAAGCTCTGCTTGAGCCATTGTTTTATCACGGTTTTTTATGAATGAATCAAGCCTTCTCATAGATATATCAATGTTATCAATATCATTTTGATTAATAAAATAAATCCATAAATTTCTGACATCATTCCAGTCGTCATAATGATGCAACATATTAGTTTCAACCTTACTCCATTGATCTGTGTAAATTAAGTTAGATAACTCAGTCAATACTTCATAATAATACGTAGTTGTAGGTTCAACAGATGTAAAATGAAACCAAATCCAAATTCCAACCAGAACCAGCAAGACTAATAAAGAAATTATAACCATTCTCATAACTACCTCTTATAAAAAATAAAGTTTTCATCTTGATCTACATAACCATAAATAACTTGCCTAGGTTTTAAATGATTATTTTTTAATTCTTTTTCAAAATCATCAAATGAAATATTGAATTTATTAAAATTATTATACATTACCTGCCCATCTAATATTGTGGCTATTGGTATTCGCTTGCACTTTGTCCCAGGTGGGTCATCAGGTGCTATTATACTCATTTCTCCGTTTGTCTCCATAATTATGTAATCAATTTCATTAAGATTGCAATAACCCTTTAATCGCATTTGTCCAAGGACGTCATTAACATTAATTCTTAACTTGTTCATTTCTTTAATGTTAAATCTTCCATGTTCAATAATTATAGTTGGTGTTCCACATATGAACTTCCTGGCATAATTGCTTTTTAATGTAATATATGAAATCAAACACTGCAAAAACATAATTGTAGCTGTGGCTATGAAACCATGCAAGAGAGGTGCTCCCAAATCCTCCATGGGCATTACTGCAAGCTCCGCAAGCATTAACGATACCACTAGGTCATGAGGCTGAAGCTCACCTAACTCACCTTTACCCATGATCCTCATAGAAATCATCAATGCAGCGTATAAAATCACTGCTCTTATAGCAACTATCATCATAATATCAACCTCAAAATCATAGATAATTTTATTCTTGCCATACTGAATTAATTTATACTGCTTAAATATTTACATTATAAAAGGCGCTCATTTTTGAGCACCTTTAGTATTATTTATTTATTATTTCAATTGAATTTAAATACGTGTCCCATAAAAGATGGATATCCTTTAAACTGCTTTATTTATAACATTTTTTAGTTTTGCAAAAATCATTCTGCCTGCTGCAGTCTGTAGAACACTTGTTACAGTTACAATAACTGAATCACCTATGCACTTCTTGCCGCCTTCAACTACTATCATAGTGCCATCATCCAAATAAGCCAATCCTTGGCCGGATTCCTTGCCATCCTTGACAACCATAACTGTCATTTCTTCGCCAGGGAGAACCACAGGTTTAACCGCATTTGCCAACTCATTGATATTTAAAACATCAACACCTTGGAATTCCGCAACTTTGTTCAAATTGAAATCATTGGTTAATACCTTGCCTCCAAGGTCTTTGGCTAATTTTAAAAGTTTAATATCTACTTCTATATCGTCACCATAATCCTTTGATTCAATCATTACATTAACGGCATCATCCTTTTGAAGAATATTCAAGATATCCAAACCTCTTCTGCCTCTGTTTCTTTTAAGGCTGTCTGATGAATCTGCTATATGCCTTAATTCCTTTAGAACAAATTCTGGAATTATCAATGTTCCTTCTACAAATCCTGTCTTACATATGTCGGAAATTCTTCCGTCAATAATTACGCTGGTATCAAGTATTTTTGGTGAAATCATTTCTTTCTTTGAACTTTTATCTTGTTTTTTTACGGCAGAGTTCTTTTTAAGATTTATCTGTGGCCAAATTACATCGTCTTTTTTTCTTGTTGAAATTTTTATTCCTAAATAGCCAAAAATTAAATATGACAATATTGAAACAATTGTACCTACATATTTAATGTCCGAAAACGGCTGGCTTATTAAGAACGCAATTATGAATCCAACTATAAGACCGACTGCACCCCAAATAATATCCAAAGTTGAAAACTTTAACAGTTCTCTTTCAAAAGTGCCAACTATGCCAAGACCAACTTTTTTGATTTTAGTTGAAAGAAGAAAAAATATTATTCCAAAAACTACACTGATACCAATAATTACTAATACATTTTGAAAACCTGTAAACTTAAGAAAATCATTTTGGTTTAATAGTACTCCTATAAAAACACCTAGCGATGCCCCTACAATACTAATAACTGCTTTAATAATCTTATCTATCATCTACTCACCTCCTTTAAAGTATACCCAAATTTTGTTATAATATTAAATGTATCACATTTTTAATAATTTGGCTATAGCTTTTGATTAAATTATATTTAATTATTATTAATTTTACCTTAATATAGTTTTAAATCACAGATACACTAACCCAAAAATTAGTTTAAGTTATCCTATTGTTATTTAAATTAAACACTTGCAAAGAAATATGCACTGAAGCACATATCTAAAAAGATTATTGCTCCAGTGCATCTTCATTTATAATTTTGTCCAAATAATCCTGTATGCTCTTACTGTCCGCATTTGTTGAAAGTGCTATTTCGCTTACAAGCATTTGCTTTGCACTTACCAGCATCTTCTTTTCTCCTGTAGATAGTCCCTTCTCTCTGTCTCGATATGTCAAATCTCTCACGACCTGAGCTACTTCAAATATGTCTCCGGTCTTCATTTTTATCATGTTGTCTCTAAATCTTTTATTCCAGTTAGAATCATTAATTTCTGCATTTTGCTTCAATATAACATATACATTTTCAACAGCTTCCATATTAATAATATCTCTAAGTCCAATATTGTCAACATTATCTACAGGTATCATAAGCTTCATCTCACCGATAGGCATCTTAAGAATAAAATAACTCTTAACTACACCAAGCACCTCTTTACCTCCTTTATGTTTAGTATACACCAATAGTTGATAAATGTCAAATCAGTTATTATACCTTGATGATATACTATTGTCAATATAAAGTTTTAAAAAAGTTATTACAATTTCAACTTATTTTTAATGTTTATATGAATGCAAAATAATTCACAAATACTGTTAAAAAACCGTTTTAATGCTTTAAATTTCAATAAATAAACGGCGATTATACATCGCCGTCAAATTATTTCTCATTATTTAATTTTTTTGAGTTAATCACTAATTTGTTTATTTTACTTCTGCTTTAATTTTATTGCTTCTTTACACGCTTCAACTATATCTTTAGCTGTCAAATGGTATTTTTCTAATAAATCCGTTGGCTTTCCTGATTCTCCGAATGTATCTAATACACCAACTCTCTTAACAGGTACTGGATATACATCAGACAATACTTCTAATACAGCACTTCCCAAACCGCCTATTATACTGTGTTCTTCTGCAGTAACTATCGTATTTGTTTCTTTCGCTGCTTTTATGATTATATCCTTATCAATTGGCTTAATGGTATGTATATTTATTACTCTTGCTTCTATTCCTTCTTCAGAAAGAATTTTAGCAGCTTTTAAAGCCTCCTGTACCATCAGACCTGTAGCTATTATTGTTGCGTCATTTCCTTTTTTTAGTTCAACGCCTTTGCCGATTTCGAACTTGTAGTTTTCATCATACACATCTTCAACATTCATTCTGCCAAGTCTTATATAAACTGGGCCTTGCATTTCTGCAGCCTTTAGCACAGCCTGCTCTGCTTCAATTGAGTCAGCTGGATTAATAACTGTCATATTTGGTATGCCTCTCATTAAGCTAATATCCTCAATAGCCTGATGTGATGCCCCATCTTCGCCTACTGTCAATCCTGCATGTGTTGCTGCAATTTTTACATTCAATTTTGGATATGCCACAGTATTTCTTATTATTTCATAAGCTCTACCTGCAGCAAACATTGCAAATGAACTTGCAAAAGGTATTTTTCCAGCTATCGCCATACCTGCAGCTGTTCCTATTAAGTCCTGCTCAGCTATCCCTACGTTAAAGAATCTTTCAGGTGCTACCTTTTTAAACTCTGATGTCTTTGTTGAGCCTGACAAGTCTGCATCCAAAACTACTACATTTGGATTTTCAGCTGCAAGCTTTTTTAATGCTTCACCATATGCTTCTCTAGTTGCCTTAGCCATTATTCACACCTCCCTAATTCATCCATTGCATTGCAATATTCTTCATCACTTGGTGCTTTGCCGTGCCATGCTGCTTTATCTTCCATAAATGAACAACCCTTACCTTTAATGGTGTCAGCAATTATGACTGCAGGTTTTCCTTTGATAGTCTTTCTTTCTTCAAAAGCTTTTTCCAATGATTCAAAATCATGGCCGTCAGCCTTTATTACATGCCATCCGAAAGCATCCCATTTTTTGTCGATTGGTTCTACTGTCATAACATCATTGTTTCTTCCGTCTATTTGGAGTCCGTTGTGGTCAATAATGGCTGTTATATTGTCCAAGTGATAATGACTTGCAAGCATTGCAGCTTCCCATATCATTCCTTCTTGTATCTCACCGTCTCCTAAAAGAGCAAATACTCTGTTATCTTTGTTATCCAACTTAAATGCAAGAGCCATTCCATTTGCTATCGCAAGTCCTTGCCCTAATGAGCCAGTAGATGCCTCAACACCCGGAAGCTTTTTCATATCTGGATGCCCTTGAAGTTTTGAATTTATTTGTCTTAAAGTTCCTATCAAATCCTTGCTGATGAATCCTTTTTCCATGAGTGCTGAATACAGCACAGGCGCTCCGTGTCCTTTTGAAAGCACGAAACGATCTCTGTTCTCATCAGTTGGGTCCTCTATGTTCATCTCTTTAAAGTATAAATATGTAACAATTTCAACAGCTGAAAGCGACCCACCCGGGTGCCCTGATTTCGCATCGTGTACCATAGTCAATATGTTTCTTCTCATATTTTTAGCTATGACACATAAATTTTCATGTTTCATTTTATCCTCCTTTTATTTCATCTATTATCTCGGTACATTTTCCCAATCTTTTAAAAACTGTTCTATTCCTTTGTCTGTTAATGGATGCTTCGTCATTTGAACTAATACCTTTAAAGGTACCGTAGCAATGTGGCATCCCAGTCTTGCAGCCTGTGTTACATGCATAGGATGTCTTATGCTTGCTGCAATTATTTCTGTACTTATATCATAATTATTGAATATATCAACTATTTCTGCAATTAGCTCCATACCATTGTTGCTTACGTCATCTAATCTTCCTACAAATGGACTAACATATGTCGCTCCTGCTCGTGCAGCCATAAGTGCCTGCCCTGCAGAAAATATCAACGTAACATTTGTTTTTATGTTTTCATTGTTGAGAACTTTAACAGCCTTTAACCCTTCTACTGACATAGGTATTTTTATGATTATGTTTTTGTGAATCTTAGAAAGTACAGTTGCCTCTCTTATCATACCTTCAGAGTCGAGACTAATTACCTCGGCACTTATTGGGCCATCAACAATTTGAGTAATTTCTCTCACAACTTCTTCAAATACTCTTCCTTCCTTTGCAATTAAGGATGGATTTGTTGTAACCCCGCAAATAACACCCATTGCATTTGCCTTTTTTATCTCTTCTACATTGGCTGTATCAATAAATAATTTCAAGATTATTCCTCCTATTCAATTTCTCTTACAATATTTTTATTGCCGAACAACACCTTAAACATAAACATTGGCAGCAAAATTTGTCTTTTAATTCTCTTTGGTTCCTTAATAAGCCTGTAAAACCATTCAAGCCCAAGTTTTATAAATATTTCTGGTGCTCTTTTAACATTACCAGCAAGCCCATCCAATGTACCACCGTTGCCTATAATTATTTTAGCATTGATTTTAGCCTTGTTATATTCTATCCATTGTTCTTGCTTTTTAGCACCAAAGCCTACGAACAGTATGTGAGGTTCAGCTTTGTTTATGTCTTCAAGAACCTTAAGTTCTTCTTCATGCCCATTTTTTCCCAAATGCGTGCCCTTGAAATAGCCATGCTGTGTTCCAACTATGTTTATATTAGGGTAAATTTCATGAACATTTTTCATGGCAACTTCAGCAACTCCCGGTTTTCCACCAATTACAAACAATTTTAAGCACTGTTCATTTGCAAGTTTTAATAAATTCACAGATAAATCATATCCTGCTACTTTTTCTTTTAAAGGATGTTTTTTAATTCTTGATGCATAAATTAATCCTATGCCATCAGGAATATTAATGTTAGATTTATTCATTAATTCTAAGAATTCTTCATCATTTTGACACATCATTACAAATTCAGTGTTAGGCGTATAAATTATATACTGTTCATTGTCATGAAGTTTCTTCTTTATTATATCCATGGTTTCAGTCATTGTCTTATTGTCAATTCTGACACCCATTATGCTTAATTTATTCATATTATAATTCCTTCAATATTTTATAATTAATTTTAGTGAGCTCTCTTAATTGTTCTACACTTTTTGAAAGCTTCTTTTTTTCTTCGTCCTCATTATTAATTTTATCAATTATTTCATCATACAACATGTCTACGTCTATGTTGTCTATACTGCATGCTACCTTCATATTTACGCTATTAGCGAAATGGTCAACCTTATGATCGTAAGATACTGCCGCAAATGGAACATTAGCTGCAGCAGCAAATATTAAAGAATGAAGCCTAACGCCTACCAACACATCCATGCTTCTTATAATATCAAATGCTTCACCTGTTGTAAGCCTTTCCTTATAATATACTGCTTTTTCACCTATGTTTTTTTCGACATCATCAATAAGCTCCAAATCTTCATTGTAATAAAAGGGAATGAAATAGCATTCCATATTATTTTCAATAAGCTTTAATGCAAGTTTACTTATTTTTTGGCTCACATCTGTGTTTTTCCAATTTCTCAAGGAAAAACATATCTTTTTCCTGCCGCTGTGTTTAGCAACATAGTTTTCCCCTGCTTTTAAATTAATCACAGGGTCAGTAGATAAACTTATTTTATTGGTATCCATACCAATACCCTCAAGATATTCTTTAGAGTGTTTATCTCTAACAGTGATATAATCAACCAACGCTAATGTTCTTTGTACTGCCTTCCTGCTGTTTTCATTGACTATCGGCCCTATTCCCTGGCTAAGCATAATAACCTTGTTGTTCATAATTTTAGCAAGACGAATTAAAAACAAATAATAATAAATGCTCCTCTTGCTTGTAATATCCTGAAGAAGGCTTCCTCCTCCAAACACAATAGCATCTGACTTCATTAACTTGTTGACAATAGAAAACACATTATATCTGTCAATGGTATTAATATTGTACTTCTTTCTTGTCACATCTTTATCGCCTGATAACACCGTGATATTATTTCTGTCAGTGATTTCCAGGATTTGTTTGATTGTCATTTCTAATATTGCTTCGTCTCCTAAATTTCCAAATCCGTAATATCCTGCCAACAATATTTTTTTCACTTCAATCTCTCCTGTAATCTCACGTTTATTTTAAAAATTAAATCGATTACTATAACAGCAATTACTCCTATAACAATTCCAAATCCCAGAGCTATGACTGTTCTTGCCAATGACAAATAGATTGGAGTTCTTAAATGTGAAAATGTGTTTATTACAGAAGATGTTCCCATAGCTGATGCAAGCATAAAAATTCCTGTAAAGAATTCTGATTTTTTGCTTGCAGCATAGACCGCTGCAAAAATTGCTGGAAATGCAATTAAAAATTCTTTTGTCCTTGGTCTTGCCAATAGCACATACTCCATAAAGTTTCTAGTAATCATTTCAATACTTGAAGGTTGAATATTAGATTCATGGCCTGTTCTCGAAATATAAATATATGCTGCAATTCCGATTATTCCTGCTACTATTCCATAATAAATTTTAATGTTATGGTTTAGCAATTTGATGCTGGTGTTCACAACACTTTTAAATGAATCTTCGCTGTCCTTGTTTAAAAAATAAATTAAAAACAATAATGCAAAAATACCAAATGGCAGTATTTGTGCGAATTTAACTCCTCTGAAAATGTCCATTTCAAGGAAGTACTTAACATCAGCAAGCATAGAATCAACAAAAACAGCTCCAGCAAGTGATATAGCAATTGCGCCAGCTAATATGACAGTTGAGTAAATCATTGTTCTTACAATAGAGTATTTTTCTTTTGATTCGTAAATTTTTTTAATTTGCATCATAAAATAATAAATCGCAAGTCCTGAAAATATAACAGCCGCTGCAAACGCAAATCCTTTTTCTGCTATGTTCCTCATAACCAGAGGAATAATTGCAGCAGGAACTGCAGCTAAATATAAATAATTTGCTCTTTTATTCTTAATATTTAACACTTTAATAAATAACAAAACCGCTGCTAATGTGATCCCAAAGGCCATCACTGACAACCTCTTAGCACCGATGTGAAACTCTTCTATTGCCTCAGCTCTACCAAGCTTTATATTATGCTCCTCAAGTCTTTTTTCTAAGCTAGTGAAAGTTCTTTCATATTCTTTTTCATCAGTTAAATATTTAGTACTTTCTTCCTTCTCAAAAAAAGGCTTAAAATATATAGCTCTAATATTTCTTTCTGTTATTGCCCTGAACATTGTGTTTTCAATTTCTTCAGCACCCTCATAATTATAATACTCATTTCTTTCTCTAATGTAATCCCACATAGTGAAAAGTCTTAAAGCATTATATCCAGAATCTTCAACCAAGTCGTCAAGACCTTCTCCATCTAAGTGTTCTCTTTGAGTAGAACTTTCAATTAATCCTATAGAAATATCTTTCTCCTTAACATATTCTAATAATGTATTCTCATTATCAGGATATCCTAAGATTTCCTTACCATGAAACAAGTATATTCTAGGCTCCAGACCATATCTTTCGTTTGCAGCTTTGTATACATCTGCTAGTTTTTCATTGTATGTTGGAAAGTTTATAGGTCTTAAAATAACATCTAGCCCTGAGCCTTTAGCTGTATTGATTGCTTCATCATCATAACCTATACCTATATTCATGAGTCTTGAATCTACAACATCTGTTTTTTCATAGACTCCTTTACCGGCTAGATTTATAATTCTATTTGTTGCTCCGTAATATATATCATCATTTGTACCCTTCAATACTATGTAATAAACATTGTCCAAAGTATAAGGTTCAAAAAAATCATCACTATATCTTTCTTCAAGTCCATCCATAATATAATTGAACATCTCATTATCTTTAGTTGTCACAATTACATCATTAGAATCAATTTTATTTTCTTCAATTAAATCAACTATTTTTTGATTGTA
>JAQSYS010000093.1 GCA_029256005.1 Sedimentibacter sp. | reverse complement strand
CATCATCCTTGTGTATGTACACCAATGAACCATAACTATTAACAAAATCCTGTACTGCACCAATATGATCAGCATGTGCATGAGTTAAAATAATAATTTTCGGAGTTAGTCCTAACTCATTTATCTTGTCATTTATTTTGTTATAATCTGCTCCTGGATCAATTATTGCCGCTTCTTTTGTGCTGTTTGAACCTACTATATAACAATTTGAATAATATGAACCAACAGCCATCGCTTCAAATATCATATAAACCTCCTAAAATGTTTTTTTACTGTCCAATAATATGGTGACAGGTCCGTCATTAACAAGTTCAACTTGCATATCGGCACCAAACTCTCCAGATTCAGTAATAATATTTCTTTCCTTCATTCTTTTAATAAATTCTTCATACATTGGAATTGCCTTTTCAGGTATAGCTGCTTGAATAAAACTTGGTCTTCTACCTTTACGTGCATCCCCTAAAAGAGTAAACTGAGAAATAACTAAAAGACTTCCATTTACATCTATCATGCTTTTGTTCATTTTTCCGTTTTCATCTTCAAATATTCTTAAATTTGGAACCTTGTCGCACATATATTCCAAATCCTTTTCATCATCAATATCTTCAACTCCTAAAAATAACAAGATACCATGATTGATACTGCCTATGACCTTATTGTCAACCGATACATTGGCATGTTTTACACGTTGTATTACACCTCTCATTCAATCACCTGCTTATCTTAATATTAAAACGGAACGACACAGTGTCGTTCCTTACATAATCAATAGTTAATCAATTGTTCACACACTGTTTCACCAATTGTGCCATTACTATTTTTTATTTCTGTATACTTCCAATACACCATCGAGTTTCTTTAACTTTTTAATTAAATCTTCTATTTGCTTTGTTTCATTTATTTCAAAGCCTATATCCACTATTGCAACCTTCTCCTTATTTATTCTCAAATTAAGAGAAATTGCATTAAGTTTAGCATCTGTATACAAATTAGTTATATCCTGGAGAAGTCTATTTCGATCCAAGGCTTTAATTTGAAGCTCACTAATAAAGGTAGCTTTCTTACCTGTATCCCATTCAACTTCTATAAATCTTTGATTTTCATTTCCATTCAAATCATGAATATTAGTACAGTCTGCTGTGTGAACGGAAACGCCACGACCTCTTGTTATATAGCCTACAATTGCATCTCCTGGTACAGGATTGCAACATTTTGAAAAACGTACCTTTACATTATCTATTCCCTTAATAATAACCCCTGAAGCATGTTTTTCTATTTGTGAAGGTTTGTTGTATATACTTGAGGTTTTTTCAAGGTTTTCTATTTTTTCAAGTTCAATCTTATCCTTGTTTTTTTCCAAATATAACAGCTTAAGCCTGTTTACTATCTGGTTTTCTGTTATGCCTCCGTTACCTACGGCTGCATACAGATTTCCGGCATTAAACATATTGTATTTATCAGCAACAAACTTAACCCAATCATCTTTTAACAAATCACTAACTTGAAAACCTTGTTTCTTTATTTCTCTTTCAACAAGCTCTTTTCCTTTTTCAACGTTAAAGTCTTTGTCTTTTTCCTTGAAAAATTTTCTGATTTTTGATTTTGCCTGGCTTGAAGCTACAATTTTTAGCCAATCTCTGCTAGGTCCAACACTTGACTGAGATGTCAGTATTTCAACCTGATCGCCAGACTTTACCTTTGTATCCAAGGGAACAATTCTGCCATTTATCTTTGCACCCACACATTTATTTCCGACAGCAGAGTGGACTCTGTATGCAAAGTCAATCGGAGTTGAGCCAGTAGGCAAGTTCACTACCTCTCCCTTTGGAGTAAATACAAATACTTCATCAGCATACAAATCTATTCTCAAAGATTCCATGAATTCTTGAGGATCATTCGTTTCCTGCTGCCACTCAAGCATCTGTCTCAACCAGTTCAATTTTTCCTCATAATTAGTTTGCTCATCAATACCTTCTTTGTACTTCCAGTGGGCTGCAATACCATATTCAGCTGTTCTGTGCATTTCCAAAGTTCGTATTTGAATTTCAAATGGCTCTCCAGCAGGTCCAATTACTGTAGTATGCAGTGATTGATACATGTTTGGCTTTGGCATAGCAATATAATCTTTGAATCTGCCTGGAATCGGCTTCCAAAGAGTATGCACTGTTCCTAGAGCACCATAACAATCCTTTATGCTGTCCACAATTATTCGAACTGCAATCAAATCATATATCTGTTCGAAAGATTTATTTTTAAAATACATTTTTTTATAAATTGAATACAGACTTTTTGGTCTGCCCTTAATATCTCCTTCAACTCCTGCTTCATCAAGCTTTTCCTTAATAGTTGAAATAATTTGAGAAATATAATCCTTCCTTTTTTCGCTTTTTTCTTGAACCTTTAACACAAGGTCTTCATAGCCTTCAGGATCCAAATATTTCAAGCTTAAATCTTCCAACTCCCACTTAATAGAAGCAATACCTAGTCGGTTCGCTATCGGAGCATAAATTTCTATAGTTTCTATTGCCTTTTGATTTCTTTTCTCGTCAGGCATATATTCTAATGTTCTTATGTTGTGTAGACGGTCTGCAAGTTTTATAATAACCACTCTGATATCCTTCGACATTGCGATTATCATTTTTCTTAAGGATTCAGCCTGACGTTCTTCCTTGTTACGGTATTTAACTTTACTTAACTTAGTAACACCATCTACCATATTGGCAATTTCTTCGCCAAATTCTCTTTTTATATCATCATATGTTATGCCTGTATCCTCTACAACGTCATGGAGAAGACCTGCTGCAATTGTTGGTACATCCACATGTAAATCAGCCAAAATAAGCGCAACATTATAAGGGTGAATAAAATATCTTTCACCTGAATATCTTGTTTGAGCATTTGAATGTGCCATCTCAGCATAGTTATAAGCTTTGGCTACAATTGAAATATCTGCATTTGGATTGTATGATTCTATTTGATTAATTAAATTTTCCAGCATATCTTCACCTATAAGAACTGATTCAATACTAACTTGTTAGTATTGAATCAATGATTCTACCTTGTATCCTTGCAACTTTTCTCTTCCGTTTAAATCCTCAAGCTCTATTAAAAATCCAAGCCCAACAACATTTCCGCCAAGCTTTTCCACCAGCTTTGCGGCTGCAAACATAGTGCCACCTGTTGCTAGTAAATCATCCACAATTAAAACTCTTTGACCTGGAGTTATAGAATCGCTATGTATTTCTAATTTATCTTTTCCATATTCCAATGCATATTCATAGCTTATAGTTTCAGCAGGAAGTTTACCCGGTTTTCTTACAGGAACAAATCCAGTCTTCAGAAGGTATGCAAGAGGAGTTGCAAATATAAAGCCTCTTGATTCAGGCCCTACAATCATATCAACCTGTACATCCTTAAATCTTTCAGCCATTTGATTTATACATTCATTTAATGCATCTGCATCCTTTAAAAGTGTTGTTATATCCTTAAAGCTTATTCCCTTTGCAGGAAAATCCTCTATCACACGAACTTTTTCTTTTAAATCCATATTTCCTCCAATTTACAAACTACTTCTTGATATACAACATGTCATTTTTCAATGCATATTGTATATTATCAGCCTTTTTAAGCATACATATTATTTCTTCAGCTGTTATTTTCGTATTATATATTTTATTCAACTTTTCTACAAGCATAAATATGTCTGTTTTAATAATTTTTGATTTGGTTTTATTAATGATTGAGTCTAAAACCTTCATTTTTTCTTCATCTATTTTATAATTAAATGAGTCGGTTTCTTCCACATTCTCCAAAATTAGTTGAATGTCTTTTCGTCCGTTAAATTCATTTAAACTTAGAGTTACAACATAAGCAGATGGCTTTGATAGAATTTTTTCTAGCAAATTAATTTTTCCGAAGCCTATGACAGGAATGTCTTTTTTCCCATTTGTCAGCATAAAACTTAAATGATTTCCATTCTTACCTACTTTTTTGATATTTTTTAAATCAGAATTTATCATGGATAAAGATGGTTTAGGGTTGCCCGCACCAAATGGTTCAAATCGGCTTATTTCATTGAGCAATCCGAAATTGATATCATCCTGTTCCACATAAGCATCAACCATTATCAATTTAGTGCTTTCTCTGCAAACATTTTGAATATAACTATTTAGCTCATTGGCAAAAATATTTATGTTCTTTTCTAAAATTGTAAGTCCTGCAGCTAGCTTATGACCACCATACTTAACCAAGTATTGATCTGCAGCCTTAAACGCTTCAAAAATATCCAGATATTCCAAACTCCTGGCTGAGCCTTTTCCCACTCCATCTTTAACAGATATAACAACACATGGAGTTTCGTATTTCTCCGTTAGTTTTGATGCTACAATTCCAAGAACACCTTCATGCCAATTTTCGCCGAAAACTACAATTATATTTTTTTTAAATAGAAAATCTGTTTCTATTTTGTTTATGGCTTCCTCAAAAATAATTCCTTCAGCTTGCTTTCTTAGTAAATTCAGACTTTCAAGCTCTAAAGCAAGCTTTTCTGCTTCAGTTTCATCTTCTGTAAGCATTAGACGAATAGCTTTCTTAGCAGTATCCATTCTTCCTGCTGCATTTATTCTAGGAGCAATGATAAATCCTATGTGGTAAGATTCAATTTTTTTATCACTTATACCTGATATCTCCATAAGTTTTTTCAAACCTATGAGTTTTGTATCATTTATCTTTTCCAAACCTTTCTTGGCAATAATTCTGTTATCACCAATTAAATCAACTATATCAGCAATTGTTCCCAGGCATGCAAGCTCCAAAAGCTCTTCCTCAACACCTTCTATTTTAAGGAACCTGTTTAAATATGTCAAAAATTTAAAAGACAGTCCTGCTGCACACAACTGCTTATTCTTCGACGGACAGTCCTTTTGTTTTGGATTAATTACTGCATAAGCATTAGGTAGCTCTTCCTTGCATTGATGATGATCTATAATAATAACTTCTTTATTGAGATAGTTTATCTGGCTCACTTTTTCAATTTCTGCTATACCACAGTCAACTGTGATTATCAAATCTGCATTGATAGAATTTTCTTTAAGCTTTTCTATAAAATCAGTGCTTATACCATAACCTTCAGCTTCTCTTTCAGGAACATAATAATCAACATTCGCTCCTGCCTCTTTTAAAAGTATCATAAACTGGCTTATGGAGGTTACACCATCAACATCGTAATCTCCATAAACAATGATGCTTTCGTTGCTTTTTATTGCTTGAATGACCCTTTGACATCCCTTATGTAAATCCTTATAATTTTCCGAACTCTCGAAATATTTGAAATCCGGATCAAGGAATTCTTCTATTTCTTTAAATGTTGTTAAATTTCTGTTTAAAAGTATTCTTGAGGATATGATAGAAAGATTGAATCTTTTGCTTATTTCTTCAATTTCCTTCTTTTCATACTCATTCACTTTGAGCTTCACTTTTTTCATCTTTATCTATCGTAATTATACTTTCATCTGTAATATTAGATTCAACTACTGGAGCATTTGCCACAGCCTTAAGTGAATCCAACTCATACCCAAGTTTATTTATTGTTTCTGTTTGTAACTTGTTTTTTCCCTCAAGTTCAGAAATTTTTGCAGTAAGTGAGCTATTGCTGTCCTTAAGTGACTGGATTTCAGTTTCTAATGCTTTTACGTTGTTATCTGCCAACACCTTATCATTTTCAAGAGTTTTTAGTTTATTTTTCATTTCCTTAGATTCAGATCTTTTCTTAAACTGTCTTGTGGTCCCCAAAATCAAAACTAAGATTGCTCCGACAATTATGCACGTCATCATAACTACAGCCAAAGGTGTACTTATTTTGAAAAAAAACAAATCAACTGCAACAAGTGCCCCATTTTGAATAGCAAAGATTGCAACAAATATTGCTATTATTAATATTACTATAAAACCGATTTGCATATTAACACTCCTCTCACATTTTCTTTTGACTACAAGAATAAATATATTATACTATTTACAGTATATATTTACCACTATTTTTTATATTTAAATCATTAATTTCAATACCTAGCTTAGTTTTGCTTTAATGTAAATGGAACATTCAATACGTTTTTTCTCTAATTCACATCCTACACCATATGGTTTATTAAAATCGCTGTTGAAATTATATGCATTGGCATGACAGCCTCCGCTGCAGAAATATTTTGCCCAGCAATCTTTACATACAGGTTTTTCGTTTACTGACACATTTCTAAAATTATCAACCACATTTTCTTTAGTTATACCTTCTTCTACATTGCCTATTATAAACTGCTCCTGACCTACAAACTGATGGCATGGGTAAAAATCGCCGTTAGGAGTAACCGCAATATATTCTGTTCCTGCACCACAGCCGATTGATCTCTTGTAGATGCACGGACCACCATCAAGCTCTATATTAAAATGGAAAAATTGAAATTTTTTATCTTCATCATTTATTGAATCTAAATATAATTGTGCTAATTTTTCATATTCGCTTTTAAGTTCATCTAAATGCTCTTCCAATAACGCATACTTTTCATCAGGTTTTGCTACAACCGGTTCTACTGAAATTTTGTCAAAACCAAGGTCTCTCATATGTCTTACATCTTCAGAAAAATCCAAATTGTATGACGTAAATGTTCCTCTCGCAAAATAATCCTTGTCCATTCTTTTTTGGACAAATTTTTTGTAATTACTAACAATTACATCATAACTGCCTTTTTCATTTACTGTTTTTCTCATACGGTCATTTGTTGATTTTCTTCCATCTATGCTCAAAACTACATTATCCATATTTTCATTTATATAGTCTATTTTTTCATCATCTAATAATACTCCATTAGTTGTTATG
>JAQSYS010000092.1 GCA_029256005.1 Sedimentibacter sp. | reverse complement strand
CAGAAAGTTTTCTGAAAGTGTAATGCTGCCGAATATAGAAGATGAGTACATAAAGGAAAGAGCAAAGGATGAAATGCCTCAAAGCGGTACAGGCAAGACTGTCACTACAACAGAACCAAAGTTTGTCCCAGGCAATGCAGTGAAGGTAACATTTAAGGAAAATGTAAATGCAAAATTAAGACTAATTGATTGTGTAGGTTATATGATTCCAGGTGCTATTGGCAACATGGAAGGAGATATTCCTAGACTTGTTAGTACGCCATGGAATGAGGACCCGATACCATTTGCTGAAGCTGCTGAAATAGGAACAAGAAAAGTTATAAAAGATCATTCTACTATTGGTATTCTGGTTACTACAGATGGAAGCATTACTGATATAAACAGAGACAATTATATAATGGCAGAAGAAAGAGTAGTAAAAGAATTAAGAGAAATAAATAAGCCTTTCGTAATAATTTTAAATACTACACATCCACAAAATGAAAATACAAGAGCATTATCTGAACAACTAAAAGAAAAATATGATGCACCTGTTCAGATTTTGGATTTAATGAATTTAAGAACTGAAGACATAGACAATGTATTGGAAAATGTATTGTATGAATTCCCAATCAAGGAAATTAATGTAGACCTGCCAAAGTGGTTTGACGGTCTCACATATGATTATTCTTTGAAGAGGGATTTAATAAATACGTTAAAGGATGATTTCGAAAACTACTATAAATTGAGTGATTTCAATGCCGAAAGTATATTTTCAGCAGAAAATGACTTTATTGAAGACTTTTATGTTAAAGATATTGAGCTTGGAAGCGGTAGCATAAACATGAAAATTGATCTAGACAATTCTTATTACTACAAGGTTATAAGTGAATTGTCAGGAGAAGAAATAACGGGTGAACATCAAATACTGAAACTTATAGGTGATTTGTCAAAGGCAAAGAACAATTACAAGAAAGTTGAAGCTGCAGTCAATGATGCTAAGACAAAAGGCTATGGATACGTATCACCTAGCGTTGGAGATATGATTATTGATAAGCCTGAAGTATTCAAGGAAGGCAGCAGATATGGTATTAAAATAAAAGCACAGGCTCCGTCATTGCATATATTCAGTGCAGGAATAAATACTGAGGTGTCTCCTATTATAGGTAACAAGGCACAAAGTGAAGACCTAATGAATCATATGCTTGAGCAAATGAAGGATAATCCACAAGTTATATGGGATGCTGAAATATTCGGAAAGACAATGTATAGCTTAGTTGATGAACAACTGGAATCCAAACTTACTGCAATGCCTGAAAATGCAAGGAAGAAACTTAAAAAGACAATTGAAAAAATTGTCAATGATGGTTCAGGCAGTATTATATTCTTAATAATTTAATAACAGGCGGAACGATGATAAATCGTTCCCTTTATAATAGTATAGATGAACAAGAGTTCATCTATTTTTTGTAGTTAATTATACAAAAATGTCATTAATATTGTAAAATTATAATAAATAATTGTAATATTAATTGAAATTCGGCATATATAGCTTGCAAAACTATTGAAATTCATGATATAATATTGATATATATACCAGAAAATATCATCTATGGTAAGAAAAATTGGAGCTAGGAAATGGCTAAAAGAAAAAATTTTGGTTTGAAAAACTTTTTCTTTTCTTTAGCAGCAGTTTGCTTGAGTTTTTACATATTTCAAAATGTTAACGGTTCAGTTGAAACTATTGTTGCAGAGAATGGAAACTTGGAAGATGTTATTAAGGCATACGGAATTATTATCAAAGATGAAAAAGTTTATAATGCTTCTGTAAGTGGAAATGTTACATATTATTGCGAAGATGGAACAAAAGTAAGGGAAGGTCAACTTATTGTAGACTTGAATACTGATACAAACGCTGCAGATATTAGTAAGCAAATTACTGAAATACAAACTGCTATTGATAAAAGGAAAAACACAGGAAACAGTGTTGTTTCATTATCTAACGAAACATTGGTTTCTTATGAAAATGAAATTCAAGCAAGTATACTTAATAATGAGCTCAACAGTATGTATAATATTGTTGGACAAGTGAATAATAATCTTGGAATAGCATCATATGAAAATTCTTATGAACAATTTGATACGGCTCAACTAGAGACCATGAAAGCTAGTCTTAACAGTAGCATATCAACTAACAAGGTTCCATATTATTCAGGCCAGTCTGGTCTGGTTTCATTTAAAATTGATGGATTAGAAAATGAATATAAGTTTGAAGATGCTCTCAACATTACACCAAGCAGCACTGTAAAGAAAGAAGTTACAGTGATGGATAAAAAACAGAGCAGTATAGTTGCAGTAAACGAAGAAATATTTAAGATTATTAAAAATTTTGATTACTATATTGTAGCAACAGTAGATAATGAAAAAGCAAAATTATTTTCAGAAAATAAATTTATTAAAACAAGAGTTATATCAGACAGTGCAGAGCACGAGGTTTGGGGATACATAAAAAAAATAAACTATGGTAGTGAACAGTCAGTCCTAATATTATATTTTGATGATTATTTCTATAAAATTTATGATAAACGATATGTAGATTTGGAACTTATAACCGATATATATGAGGGAATCAGAATTAGCACTAAATCGCTGATTCAAAAGGATGGTCTTAATGGTGTTTATGTGCAGGATGCGAGTAATATTATAAAATTTTTCCCGGTTGAGATTTTAGGGAAGGATGAAAATTTTACTATTATATCAACAGGTGAATACATAGGAGAACATGACAGAAGAATAATAAAAATAAACGAAAAGGCATATCCTACTGTTAAAATATTTGACAAAATAATATTAGAGCCTGAAAATGTATATGATGGTCAAATAGCAGACTAGGAGGGTATTGTGAGTATAAAGGAAAATATTGATGTTATCTTAGAGAGAACTAAATCGGCTGCTATAAGGTCAGGGAAAAATCCCGAAGATATTATTATTATAGCGGTTTCTAAGACAGTAGATGCAGAAAGAGCAAGAGAAGCAGCTGAAAATGGTTTAATAAACCTTGGAGAAAACAGAGTCCAGGAGCTGGTCAGCAAGTTTGAACAGCTTTCAGACATAGATGTTAAGTGGCATTTAATCGGTCACTTACAAAAAAACAAAGTAAAGTACATAATTGATAAAGCAGAACTAATACATTCAGTTGAAGATTTAGAGCTGGCAAATGAAATAAATAAGAGAGCTTTAAAGCACAACATAACAGCTAATGTTTTAGTAGAATTAAACATTGGTGAAGAAGACAGTAAATTTGGAATAGACGAAAAATCTGTCTATGAATTTATTAAGTCCATGGAGCAATATGAAAACATAAGGGTTTTAGGACTTATGACTGTTGCACCATTCTGTGAGAACCCGGAGGAAGTAAGGTGGGTTTTTAAGAAAATGAAAGAAATATTCGATAAAATTTCAGTTATGAAGTTAAAAAACACTGAAATGAAGTATTTATCTATGGGTATGACCAATGATTTTGAAATTGCTATTGAAGAAGGCGCCAACATTATAAGAATTGGAACAGCAATATTTGGTGCCAGAGAATATAACTAAAGTTTAATGACGGGCAAAGCCCTTATTTAAGGAGGAAGATTAAATGGGAGTAATGGACAAAGTAAAGGATTTTATTGGCATCACGGATTATGAAGAAGATTATGAAGAGGAGGAAATTGTTGCAGATAATAAGTTGGAAAGCAGCAAGACTGAAAGAATGGAAACTTTTAACAGAAAGAATAATGTAATAAAAGTTCATTCTAACACTGATATGAAAGTCTTTATATGTGAACCGACAAAGTATGAGGATTGCACAAAAGCAGTTGATGAACTCAAAAACAGAAAAGTTGTAGTTCTTAATATTGAAGGTATGGAATTGGACGATCAAAAACAAGTTTTTGAATTCATTAAAGGCGCTGTATATGCACTTGAAGCAAGTATTCAAAAAATATCTAACGGAATTTTCGTTTTAGCTCCTAATAATGTTCAAATTGACGGAAGACTAAGCGACAGATACGAAAGGAATTTTTATTACAATAAATAAGGAGCATTTATGTATACAATAAAGATAGCTCTTAGCTTACTATTGAGAATCATTGATTCATTAATACTAATAAGAGTACTTTTATCATTTTTTCCAACCCTACAATCATCAAAGATTTCCTACTTTATCTATCAAATGACAGAGCCTATTTTGGCTCCTTGCAGAGCAATTTTAGATAGACTGGGATTAGGCATGGGAATGATTGATTTTTCACCTATATTGGCATTTTTATTATTGAATTTGATGCAAAGTTTAATCTTTGCTTTTTAAAAATATGAAAAATTTTGATAAATATTATGATTTTATAAAAGATGAAGAAACAAAAAATACAGTACGAAAAATTGCTGATAAAGCAATGTATGTTAATAAGAATTATACCTCTGCAATAACGGAATTTATAAATCCATTTGTTGCAGAGCTATGTCTGCCTATAATAAAGAATTTTAGTATAAAGTTTGAACTTTTCCCCTCATTTGAACAAGGTGAGAGGAAAGTTTTCATTTTATACCCTGATTATCTTGACGACATTAAGACGGGTGAATTTATAGTTGGATTAAGGATTAACAATTGTTCAAAATTTAAAGTTTTAAGTCACAAGGATTACCTGGGAGCACTTATGTCTCTGGGAATAGACAGGAATAAAACAGGAGATATATATGTGTATGACAATTATGCAGATATTGTAATACACAGCGATATCACTGATTATATAGTGTACAATTTAGAAAAAATTGGCCATAATAAAGTAAATGTAGAAATAATAGATGTAAATAATGTAAATTATAAGGAACAGGAACATGAGATTTTAAACATAACCAGTTCTTCAATGAGATTAGACAACATTGTGAAACACATTACCAATAAGTCAAGAGAAATTGCTTCAGACATGGTAAGGTCTGGCAATGTAAAAATCAATTGGCAGGTTGAAGAAAAGGTATCTGAAGAAATAAAGGAACAAGACTTGATTTCAATAAGTAGGTATGGGCGATTTAAAATTTCCAAGCTCTCCGGGCTAACAAAAAGTGGCAAATATAAAGTTGAAATCAAGCACTATGTATAATAAGGGGTATTTATGAACGTATTTATAGGAATAATATTTGTTGCTTCCATTGTAATTGACCAAATTACAAAGTTTTGGGCAGTGAACGTATTAAAAAATGGCGGCTCAATCAAAATTATAGGAGATTTTCTTAGATTTACATATGCGGAAAATAAAGGAGCAGCCTTCAGTATTCTTCAAAACCAAAGAGGTTTTTTCATAATAATTACAATAATTATGCTTATAGTTCTAGCATATATATACTTTAAAACCAAAAATATTTCCATAATGTCTAAGCTTTCATTAGCAATGATTGCAGGTGGAGCAATAGGAAATTTTATTGACAGAGTGCGTCTGGGTTATGTTGTAGATCTTATAGATGTTAGATTTGGAAACTTTTATAATTTTCCTATTTTTAACGTTGCTGATAGCTTTGTTGTTTGTGGTACAATATTGATGATAATCCTGATTCTTTTTAACAGATTTGAAAAGAGTGAAATCAATGGATAACGATAATTTAAATATAGCAGAAATTGAAGATGAAAATGAAGATAATGAAATATTAATTGAATGTGACACAAATAATGAAAGAATTGATGTCTATGTTTCAAGTAAGCTTGAGGATATGTCTCGAAG
The DNA here is from genome assembly GCA_029256005.1 of Sedimentibacter sp. GTDB lineage: Bacteria > Bacillota > Clostridia > Tissierellales > Sedimentibacteraceae > Sedimentibacter. Next base: position 1,169 of record JAQSYS010000092.1, on the reverse strand, counting down.
TTCTGTCCAAAAGCTTATATCTGACGGAAACATAACTGTCAATAATAAAATTGTTAAATCTAATTACAAGGTTAAACTTAACGATTCTATATTGGTGTTATTGCCTGAACCGGAAATTCTGGATATAGATGCAGAAGATATCCCTATTGACATAGTATATGAAGATGATGATTTAGCCGTTGTAAATAAAGCTCAGGGGATGGTGGTTCATCCAGCACCCGGTCATTATTCTGGAACATTGGTTAACGGTTTAATGTACCATTTAAAAAATCTATCATCTATAAATGGAGTTATGCGTCCTGGAATTGTCCATAGACTTGATATGAATACATCAGGATTGATGCTTGTTGCGAAAAATGACAAGTCGCATAATTTTTTAGCAAAATGTTTGAAAGAACATTCCATTAACCGAATATATTATGCATTGGTTGAAGGTAATATTAAGGAAGATTCTGGAACAATTGACGCACCATTAGGAAGAAGCGAAAAAGACAGAAAAAAAAGAGCAGTAACATACAAAAATAGCAAGGAAGCAATTACGAATTTTTGGGTGTTAGAGCGATATGGTAAATATACATTAGTAAAATTAAAATTAGAAACAGGCAGAACTCATCAAATACGAGTTCACTTGAATCACATAAGTCATCCTGTTGTTGGTGATGAAGTTTACGGCAACAAAACAAATAAATTTGGTTTAAACGGGCAACTACTTCATTCAAAGTCTTTGGGATTTGTTCATCCTACTACAGGGGAATATATGGAATTTGAGAGTGAGCTGCCTGATTACTTTCAAAGAGTAATAAAAAAAATTGGAGGTCAATAGGTATGATTACAAAAGCTATAATTATGGATGAAAAAGCTATCGAAAGAGCTTTGTTCAGAATTTCTCATGAAATTATAGAAAAAAACAAAGGCGTTGATAATGTTGTGCTTGTTGGCATAAAAACCAGAGGCTGGCCATTGGCTCTCAGACTTGTTAAGAAAATTGAGGAAATAGAAGGCTCACAAGTACCTGTATTTCCATTAGATATAACTTATTATAGAGATGATTATGAAAAAGATGATAGAGCACCTTTATCAGTAAAAAGTTTTGATTTTGATATAAAAAATAAAACAGTTGTTTTGGTTGATGATGTTTTATATACAGGTAGAACTGTGAGAGCAGCATT
>JAQSYS010000091.1 GCA_029256005.1 Sedimentibacter sp. | reverse complement strand
TTTTTAACTTAAATTCCTTTTTTACTTTGTCCATGGATAAAACCTCCTATATATAATATTATAGACAGGTCCTTCCTTTTTATTCATGATACCCCAAAATTATAGCTGCAGTTTTTTTTATTTGCCAAATGTCGACTTTAACTCAGAAATTATTCCTCTTTTTTATTTAGTTTTTCATATCTAGTTATTAAATCTTCTGATTTTTCATGATACGGCATTACCAATCCTTTTTTATAATGCTTTCTACAAAGTGCTGTGTAGCTTTCATTTCCACCAACAAATATCTGTTCACCTTCATAAATCACCTTGCCATCCATTAGCCTTGCATTTGTAATAGCCTTTTTTCCACACCAACAAACAGTCTTTATTTCTTCTATTTTGTCAGCCATAGCCAATAGATTATATGAGCCTTCAAACAATTCATTTCTGAAATCAGATTTTAATCCATAGCACATAACCGGTATATTTAAATCATCAACGATGTCAGTTAACTCCAGAACATGATGCTTTTTCAAAAACTGACATTCATCAATAATAACTGCATCAACTCTGAATAGGTCATTATATTCCTTTACTGTGTCAAAAAGATTCATATCATTATTAACTGCAATAGCTTTTCTATGAAGACCTATTCTTGAAGCAACTACACCTTCCTCATCAAATCTGTTGTCCAGAGCTGATGTAAATATGAGTGGATTCTGTCCCTTTTCTTCATAGTTAAATGCAACTTTTTGTACCTCTATACTTTTTCCTGCTCCCATAGTACTGTATCTGTAATATAGCTGTGCCATCATTATCTCCTTATCTGCCTTGTGCTACTATTTTAAAATTTTCCACAATTATATCATTTTTCATAAAGCTTATCCACAATAATGTTTATTTCACCAAAAATTCAATAGTCCGTTGCCAGAATATTTTTTCTGCAACGGACTATTATTAAAATCCTTGTTTTTCTAACCATTGATTCAGGCTTTTTTCCCGCAATGGTCTTTTTTCTTCATAATCCTCATATTTTCCTATTTTAAGTTCTGCATGAATATTTCCATCCATAAGGAATATTACTCTGTCTGCTCTTGCAGCAACTTTTGAGTCATGAGTTACTATGATAACAGTTGTACCATCCTTATTCACATCATTTATTATATCCATCACTTCTTTTGTGGTGCTACTGTTAAGAGAACCTGTCGGTTCATCACCAAATAAAACCTCCGGCTTGTTTATAAGTGCGCGGCATATTGCTGCACGCTGCAGTTGTCCTCCAGATACTTTTTTTATATCATGATTAGCTACACTATCAATTCCTGTATCTTTCATTAAAATATCAGCGTTTTGATTTACCTGTTCTCTGGGCATTTTGCCTGACCTGAATCCTGGAAGCACAATATTATCATGAATAGATAAATTTTTTAGAAGATATGAATGTTGAAAAACAAATCCCATGTGATCTAATCTTACTTCACTCATTTTTTCATCATCAAGCTTAGAAATATCTTTACCACATAAAAATACATTGCCTGATTCAGGTCTATCCATTCCACTTATGTTGTATAGCAATGTTGATTTCCCCGAGCCTGACTGCCCCATGATTGCTAAGAATTCACCTTCTTCAACCTTAAGATTTATATTGTTTAAGACCTGATTGTCTTCAAAACTTTTGCACAAATTCTGAACCTCTAATATAGTTTTCATCTTGTTCCTCCTAAGGATTATTCATTAATAATAGAAATGATATTATATTTTTTAATTGATTTGATAATAATTCCGGTAACTATCTGTATGAGCATCATCAATAACAATGGACAAACAAAATATTCAATTAAAGGGTTTGAAATTAGTTCAACCTTTTTAATACCCAAATTCGCAATGCTTAGTGCAGCAGATACTAGGCTTTCTCCTAATATATCTGTTAATACGATTCCTACCAAAATACCAAATGTGGAAATAGTTCCAATTTTTATCATGTACTGATGCTTAATATCCTTTTCAGAAAATCCTATAGCTTTTAAAGTTGCTATTTCTGACAAATCCTTTGCCAAGCGAAGTTTTAAGAAAAGCACTGTTATAAGCATCACCAAAACAGCTCCAAGAATTATTATGACATAGACAATGCCTCTGAGCTGTTTTTCAACACCTCCCAATGTCTGGTTTATAAATTCCTTCATAGGATCCACACTTATACCGGCTCCTAAGATTTCAGCCCACTCATCTGCTTTTGTTTTTATTTCTTCATTATCATTTAAATCAACTGAGAATGAATGCTTTTCAGCCTCTAATTCAGCAAAATCATATTTTGATTTTGCTGTATATCCTCCACTTGTAACGTCCTGATATATTCCTGATATAACAAATTCCTTCTCTGTATCATTTATATAAAGAATCATCTTGTCACCGGTTTCTTTACCAAAGACATTTGAATTAAGATAGGATATTGCTATTTCATTTCTAGTTTCTGGTGAATTTCCGCTTAAATATTTAAGTTCATTTCCTGCGTTGACTCCACAGTCTATATGCAAATTCACATATTCACCTTCAGCACTTGTTGATTTAGTACGAATTCTGCGATATTCATAATAATTTTTAACTGCTACGTCATTCTCCAAAACCTCTTTAACATTTGCATAACCATCTTCAAGCTTTTCTCCGTTATCAACTTCAATCAATATATCCTCGAGTGAGCTCCCCATATATGTTATAAATTCAGGTGCATTAAAGGTATTTAATAAATTAACAGGAATCATAATTATCAAAACTGCAATTAGCGCAGATGAAAATACAATAATCCAGTTACTAAATCTATAAATTGACTCTCTAAGTCCCAATAGACAGTTTGCTGTTAATTTTTTTGACTTATAGAGCCCATCATTTACAATGTTTTTTTTGTTATCAAATCCACTTCCATTAACAAGTGCATCAACAACATTAACACCTTTAATTTTCTTTAACACCTTTTTGCAATAAAAGTTCAATAGAAAATATACAAGCAATCCAACAATAATAGACAATATAATTGCAAATGGCGAAAATTCCGTATCTCCAAATGTTGTACTGATATGCTTTGTAAATGCTTTACTCATCAAAAGAGCAAAAATGTAACCAGTAATTACACCAATAGTGGATAAAATCCTGTACTTAATTAGATATAGTTCTCTGATATCAGCAAATCTGATTCCAATTGCCTTCATCGTTCCAATTTCGCGAATATCTTCTTCCAATGCTGCCATTATTGCATACTTTACACATATGAAAGAAACAATGATTAAAAGTATACTAACCAGCAGTAAAACAAATACTGTCGTTATATCAGTCAAGGCACTCAATAAAAATATCATGGAATATGTAACGGCCTGACCATTCTGCGGTAATTCTGCATTTTCATAAGCAGTTCTAAAATCCAATGATTCCTTAGAATCGGTAAAGTACGCTTCAAATAAATACTCATTTTCTCCAATCCTACCTTTAAGATTTTCAAAATCCTCATCACTCAGCAATATTCTGGTAGAAGAAGTCATTGTGGAATTCATCATAGAATCCAAAATAATTTCTTTTACAACAAACTTTTCAGTAATGTCATTAGAGGTTAAAATAACAATATCACCTATTTCCATGCCATACATTTCTTTTAATAATACTGGCATCCCTATTTCACCTTTTTTTAGTGTTACCTTTTCATGTTCTGAATTTAAAAGCAAATCCTTTGCTTCATTTTGTTTTACCATACCTATATCAAGACGGCTTTCAGCAAGATTGTATGTATCCTTGTCACCAGCAACAGTAAGATTTTCACCATAGACATCGATCATAGTGCTGATCTGAAAACTAGTTAAGTTTTCATAGTGTGTTATGAACTCTTCTACTTCTTCTTGATTAAATTCCCCCTTATGCATCTGAAGAAAATGAGGCGGTTGAGCAATTTTATACAACCCCGATATCGACTCAATTGTTTGTATTGCCATAATTACAGAAGAAACTGCAAGGATTGATGAAAACATCATGAACAATAATAATGCGAGATTAATCATTTTATTTCTTTTAAAATCATTTTTTACTATTAACCAATTCATTTTTGTTCCCTTCCATACGTCTGAGATTTTTATTAAAACCAAAAGCTAATGCAAGTAAAGACATCATTATTCCAGCAACAATAAACATGAATCCAATTCCTCGTCCTTCTCCTGTACCAATAATACGTCCTACAGTTCCAGCAAATATACCGTCTTGCATAAGCATAGGCCTAAATATATAGTCTGCAGAAACCCCGCATATTGCATATGCTACAACATATCCTGCCTGTGTTATAACGCTTATCATCCCCCATGCCCTTCCCTGAACATCATTAGGTATTCTTGAACGAATAAGCACATCTGCACAAGTATTTACAAACGGCAAAGTTGAAAAAAACATTATGCAGTAAGTCATTATCAACCATATGTTAGTAGTGGTTCCGGCCATTGACATAAATACACCTGCAGCAATCAAGGAGATTATAAGTATCCTCGAAAAACCCTTTTTTATATTTATAATACCAATGACGATACTTCCTATCAACATACCTACAGCACTTATGGATTCCATAATTCCTAAGGTCCTTGAATCAGCAAAAGCTAAAATCATTGGCGTCATCAAGGTCTGTATGAATGCTACAAAGAAACACATAAAAAACATAAGAACTACCAAACTGAAGACCACTTTATCACCTGTGATACTTTTTATTCCAATGTGAAATTCTTTAAAAAAGTTAAAATTCTCATTGATTGGTTTTACCTCATTTATTCCTTTTCTCACAGAAGCTGTTGCTAAAACAGTCACTAAGATAGTTGCTATGTCAATTATTAATATTACTCTTATATCTGCAACAGATAGAATTATTCCAGCTATTGCAGGCGATATCAAATACTTAGAAGAACCTGCAATTTGAACCAGGCTACTGGCTTTGGCATAATCAGCCTCAGTAACAAAATCCGTAACAGTGGCTTTGTAGGCGGGCTCAAGAATTCCTATAAAGAAAGAGCTTATTGCAACCCCAATCACTACTGGTAATGCTCCTGTATTGCCAGATTGTATACATATAAGTATAAATAAAAGTCCTAAAGCAGAAAATGTATCACCGCATATCATCATAACCCTTCTGTCATATCTGTCAGCTAGAATACCTCCAACAGGATTCATTAGAATTGTTGGAACGTAAGCCAAAAGTGCTGCAATTGAAACCCATGTGGCACTGCCGGTAAGCTGATATACATAAATAGAAACAGCAAAGGCAGTCATTCCACTTCCAATGGTTGAAATCAATTCGCCCATCCAAATAATCATAAATTTTCTCATTTATTTTCCTACCCCTTGATATAATTACTTTAATTATTTATATTTCTGATCATCCATTTGCAACAAAATCATCCGAAGTTCTGCATGAATGCCTTCATGAATGTGTCCTCAGACACATTCAGCATTTTTTCAAGAACAGAAATCAACGCCGCCATTATTTCTTTTTGAGAATCTGTATTTTGTTCAAAAATGCCTTCATCAGTCAATGTTAATGATGATGCTAAAAAAATCTGCATATATTGCAGAGGATATCTGCAACTCCAAGCTTTTTTTTCAATTCCTTCTTCAATTATTTTTACCAGTACAGGAGCCATGGACAAAACCATCATGTTCAAGGTTTTCTGATGCATTAAAGCATTATCAGACTTATGAAGTTCTTCTAACATGTCATCATGAACCTGGTCTTTCATTTGCATTGCCATAAAAGCATGCATAAGTTTTTCGAGAGGGCTAGTATCCAAGCAAAGCACTCTTTCAGCTCTTTGGGCAGCAATTTCTGTGTAACGTGACACTATGGCGTCCATAACCTCTTCTTTAGACTTAAAATAATAATAAAAGGTACCTTTAGCAATCTTTACTTCATTCAGTATGTCATTAACAGTACATTTTTCATATCCTTTGGCATTAAACAGCCTTTCAGCAGCATCTATTATCTCATTTTTTCTATCATCATAATCTTTTATAGTTCTCATACTTTTCTCCATTAGTTTCTCGACCGACCGTCGGTCTATAATGAAGTATATAATTTCTTTTATTTCCTGTCAAGTAGTATTTAAATAAATTTTTAACAAAAATAACACTTTATTTATAATGGAATTAACTTTTGAGAAACTGTAAATATACATAAAAAGCATGTCTATGAAATTTTATTTTTCCATAACATGCTTTTATTTCATATTAATTATAAGTTATTTAAACTAATATACTTTCGTTCCTCAGTTCTTCCATATTTTGTCTGGTAAGCTTTTTTATTAAAAAAACCATTACTGGAATATAAATAATTGCTGTACCTGCAAAAGTAATTGAAAAGCCAAAATTTTCTGCCATAAAACCAACTAAAGGAAATAAACATATCATAAATAAACTGAAACAAAGGCTGTCAAATGACAATATTGTTGCCCTATACTCTGACGGTATGCCTGAATTTATGTAATCACTGAATATTGTGAATGCTAAGCCTCCTGTAACTGTGGTTAAAATATAAAATAATATTGAAAGTTCATTTAAAAATGCTAATCCCAACAAAGCGATAATGTTTAGAGAAGAAATAGTTATCAATGTTCCTTTCAATTTTAGCCTCTTTTCAAATCTATATGCAAATTTCGAACTAAACGCCTCAATCAGACTGCCAAGTGCACAGATAATTGCAATACCAGTCTTTGTAAAGCCCATATCCGAAAAATATTGTTGACTGTAAAAGAATACCGTAGTTTGTAGACTTCCAACTAATGCAGAAAACATGATCGTGTAAAAAATTGTTTTTCTCTCTTTAAGAACTTTAATGCTTGTTGCAACTTGACTTATTATCATATGTTCTTGCTTATCCTGCACCCTATCCTTATCTGACTTTTTATCATGAATTGGTGCCTCTTTGAAATTAAAGGATATTAT
>JAQSYS010000090.1 GCA_029256005.1 Sedimentibacter sp. | reverse complement strand
AACAGTTTATTTGGAAAGCATGCTCTATGATATGTTGAAAAAATTCAAATTTAAGAATTATAATCTTCCTCAAATTGCCATTGCAGGAGGATTTGCATCGGAAGACCAGATTTATAAAGGATTGTCTCTTGGAGCTCCATACATAAACTTTGTTGCTGTAGGAAGAGCAGCCATGGCAGCTGCAATGGCCGGCAAAAAAGTAGAAGAATTGATTAATTCAGACACAGTACCAAAGGAAATCCAGCGCTTTGGCAGTACAAAGGAAGAAATATTTGCAGATATCAGGGAACTAAAGTTGTATTATGAAAATGCTGCAGATATATCAGCAGGTGCCATTGGCGTTTATTCTTATATAAACAGATTGACAGCAGGAATAAAACAGCTCATGGCTTTAAACCGAAAGTTCAAATTAAGTTACATAGACAGAAGTGATATAATCCCTATGACTGAACTTGCAGCACAAGTAACATGCCTTGATACTTATGATGACATTTTGGTAAGAGAGTTGGAAAAGTTGTAGTTTATAATGTGTAATAAAGAATGCTTAAAATCCTTAATTGTTATATTGAAGATTTTAGGCATTTTTTTATTACATAGAAAATAATTGTTGACTGGGTTGATAAAAACTATATAATAAAAAATAAATGACATATGACAATTATTATAGTTTAAAAGAGGTGAAAGAAAATTGCCAAGACCAAGGAAATGGAGAAATGTATGCTTCCTTCCGGAAAGCAACAGGTTTGGACATTTAGATTCTGCTGCTAATTGTGACAGTTTTATAATAATGACCGTGGATGAATATGAAACCATAAGGTTGATGGACCTTGTAGGATTATCTCAATTGGAATGTGCTAATAAAATGAACGTTGCTCGCACTACAATTCAAGGTATTTACAGTGAGGCCAGAAGAAAAATTGCAGAATCCCTTGTAAATGGAAAAGTACTTAAAATTGAGGGTGGAGATTACATACTTTGCAATGATGATGAAAAGAAGTGTGAACTTGGTAATTGCCGAAGATGTAGACGTGTAAAATGTAATTCATAAAACTAAATTTATTATGCTGTGCTTGGAGTTAGTGTTATAAGAAGAATAAAGAATTGCAGCAAAGAAATGACAATCAGGAGGAATAAGTATGCTTCATGCATTAATAGCTGTAGATAATAAACAATTGATGCTAGATTTAACACATCATATTGAAAATCATAAAATTGAAATTAAAATTGGCGGGACTGCAGATGGTGAGAAAGAAATCCTTAACATAGTTAAAAAACTTATGCCAGAACTTATTATTATAGATTTAGATATAATAAAAGATAATTATTTAAGATGTATTAAAAGAATACGTGAAATGGACTTGGGTTCCATAGTTATTGTTTTGACAAATTCCAACGACTTGAGTTTTGCTCAGAAAGCAATAGAATATGACGTAGTGGTATATCTCATCAAACCTGTGGATTATGATGTCTTTGATAAGACTATTTCAAAATGTATCAATTATTATACAAAAGTGATTGAAACAATTAAGCATTTAAATTTCTACAATAACAATAAATCTGCCTCGATATCTATAATAAAATTTATTGACGAAAATTACAATAATTCTGATATGTCTATAAAGCTGCTTGAAGAAAAATTCAATATATGCCGCACCAGCATATATAGTAAAATCAAAGAAGAGACCGGATTAAATTTCAGTAGCTATTTAACAAAATTGAGAATGGAGAGTGCTAAAAAACTATTGATACATAAAGAATATTATTCTGTTAAGACAATTTCGGATGTAATCGGATATTCAGATCAACATTATTTTACTCATGTATTTAAAAGTAATGTTGGAATGACCCCATTAGAATACAGGAAAACTCATTTTTTAGAATGTTGAAAATTATTTAGCAAAATTGAACAATATTGTAAAAAAAATAACGAATTTTATACATACTTTTTACGGATAATTTGTTATCTTAATTAATAGGTTTTAAATTAAAAAATTATCAGGAGGAGTTATGAAGAAGTTTTTATCTATTTTATTATGTTTTTTAATGGTATTTAGCCTTGCATCTTGCAGTGCTGCTAAACCGGCCGAAAGTGAAAGCAAGGAAGTTGTTGAAGAAGCAAAATCACTTTACAAAGCAGGAACTTATGAAGCAACTGTTAAGGGACATAATGGCAATATAAAGGTTGCTGTTACAGTAAGCGAAAATAAAATTGAAAAGGTTGCAGTTCTTGAAAACAGGGAAACGAGCGGAATTGGGTCAAAACCATTAGAAGTAATACCTGCAGTTGTTGTTGAAGGACAAACTCTTGAGGTTGATACATTGACAGGTGCAACAATTTCAAGTATGGCTGTATTGTCAGCTGTTGAAGATTGCTTGAATCAAGCTGGGGCAGATGTTGCAGCTTTAAAGGCAAATGGACCGGAAAAAGCAGCACCTCAAAAAATTGAAAAATCTGCTGACGTTGTTATTGTCGGCGGAGGCGGTGCCGGACTTGCTGCTGCAGTTTCAGCTTCAGATGCTGGTGCAAGTGTAATTGTAGTTGAAAAACTTGCAAGCGTCGGTGGTAACACTTTGGTTTGCGGCGGTATATACAACTGTCCAGACCCAGAACTTCAAGAGCCTGAAGGAATAGAAGACTCAGTTGAGTTTTATACGAAGCAAACATGGGAAGGCGGAGACAAAGTCGGTAATTTAGACTTAGTGAAAGTTCTGTGTGGAAACGCTTATGATGGATATCAATGGTTGAAAAGTTTAGGCGTAGAGTTTAAAAATCAAATTTCACAGGGAGCCGGTTCGCTTTACAGAAGAACACATTCATCTGTCGACATAATGGGTACAGGCTATATTAACACATATATGAAAAACCTTGAAGCTAAAGGCGATAAAGTTGAAATTCTCACTGAAACAAAGGGCGAAAGCTTGATTATGGATGGCAAAAAAGTTGTCGGAGTTATAGCAACCGACAAAAATGGAAATGAATATACAATTAAAGCAAATAAAAATGTTATAATTACAACAGGCGGATTTGCAGGTAACGTGGAAATGAGACAAGAATACAATACTTCTGGAAAGTGGGCTGATTTAGGACCTTCGGTTTTAAATACTAACACTTCAGGTATTACAGGAGATGGTATTTACATGGCAAAAGAAGCCGGCGCAAATCTTGTTGATATGGAACAAATTCAGCTTTTGTATTTGGGAAATCCTAAAACCGGTAAAATGCTTGGATACACTCCAAGAGGATTGTCAGGTACAGACAAAATCATGTTTGTTAACAAAGAAGGTAATCGTTTTGTACGCGAAGACGGACGTCGTGATGAAATATGCTCTGCTATTTTGGCACAAACAGGTGGTATGATGTATATTGTTGAATCTGCTGATGATAATGCTCCATCAATTGTAGAAGGAAAAACAACAGATGGTACACCTTTTAAGGATGCAGAAGCAAACGGAGACATATTTATAGCAGATACCATTGCAGAATTAGCAGAGAAAATAGGAGCAAACCCTGAAAACTTGCAAAATACATTTGATAAGTTCAATGCCAGCGTAGAATCAGGTACTGATGAATTTGGACGAACACTTTTCTCTGTAAAACTTCAAACCGGTCCTTTTATTGCAACACCACGTGTACCTGCCGTTCACCATACAATGGGTGGTATACAAATAGATACAGAATGTCATGTTTTAAATACTGACGGTGAAATAATTGAAGGATTGTTAGCAGCGGGAGAAGTTACCGGAGGCATACATGGCGCTAATCGTCTAGGAGGCAATGCTGTTGTAGACACTGTTGTTTTTGGTAAATTAGCAGGAGAAGTTGCTTCAAGATAATTTTTTAGCCAATAAGTAGCCCGAGAATTCAGGCTACTTATTTTTACATATCATTTAATTACATCTTCAACTCCTTTAATAAACATTTATGTGATTACATTTCTTTTATTTTAAAAGAGTTATTGACATATGTCGCAAAATGGTTATAATAAAATTATAAATAACATATGTCAAAAACTATAATATTAATATAGTTGAGCAAGTAATTAAAATAAATTTAAAAGGAGTGTAAATATGAAAATAGCAATTCCTACAGAAGAAAAATCTATGGACTCCAACATAAATGAGTCCTTTGGCCGTGCACCATATATACTTCTGTACAACACAATTACAAAAGAGAGCGAATTTTTGGATAACAGCGCTGTTGTAGCACAAGGAGGAGCCGGAGTAAGGGTGGCACAGGTAGTTGCCGATAATGGAATAAAGGCTCTAATTACACTTCGTTGCGGCGAAAATGCTGAGAAGGCATTGAGCAGTGCAGAGGTGCTGATCTACAAAGGGATTAATGGAACTGTAAAACAAAATATTGAAAAATTCATTGGAGAAGAACTTTATCTTCTAGATAAGTTTCACGAAGGATTTCATGGACATGAATAGTAAATCTTCATGAGTATTAAGTCCTAACACCGATTAAAAATATAATACATTATTGACATATGACAAAAACGGGGGTAAAATTGATTTATCTGACATATGTCAATATAACAGAGGAGAAAGTTTATGAAAATAGCAATTCCTACAGATGAAGGATTCATGAAATCAAATGTGTGTATTTCCTTTGGCCGTACACCGTATTTCTTGATTTATGATACAGTTAAAAGAGATTTTGTTTTTCTTGATAACAAAGCTGCTTCAAGTCAGGGAGGTGCAGGAATTAAAGCTGCACAATTATTAGTTGACAATGAAATTGATGCATTAATAACACCAAGATGCGGAGAAAATGCGGCAGATGTTATAAATGCTGCCAATATTCATATGTACAAGACAATAAACAACTCAATAGATGATAATATTGAAGCTTATATAGAAGGAAAATTATCATTGCTTGAAGAAGTCCATGCAGGATTTCACCACCACGGAGGAAATTAATATGAAGATTGCTGTGCTAAGCGGAAAGGGAGGCACAGGTAAAACACTTGTATCAGTTAACTTGGCTGCTGCTTCAAAAGAATCAGTATACATAGATTGCGATGTTGAAGAACCTAACGGGCACTTGTTTTTCAAGCCTCATAATGTGAGTAAAAAAAATATTTCTGTTAAAATACCAATTGCTGATGAAAATCTCTGCAATGGGTGCCGCAAATGTGTAGAATTTTGTAAGTTCAATGCTTTGGCATACATTAATAAAAAAATAATTATTTTTGATGAGGTGTGTCATTCTTGCGGAGGATGCTCATTGCTTTGTCCTGAAAAAGCTATTTCAGAAAGAGAAAAAATAATCGGAGAGGTTCAGACAGGTGTTTCTGATAATGTCACGGTTATAACAGGAATATTAAATACCGGTGAAGCATCAGGAGTTCCCATTATTAAAAGTTTGCTGGATAATGAAGAAGCAGATAAAAGGGAATATGTTTTCATTGACTGTCCTCCCGGGAGTGCATGTGTAGTAATGGAAAGCATAAAGGATGCAGATTACTGTATTTTGGTGGCTGAACCTACTTTATTTGGAGTTCATAATTTAAATATTGTTTATGAATTGGTAAAGCTGTTTAACAAGCCTTTTGGGGCAGTGTTAAACAAGTGTCTGGATGGCGAAAATCCTTCTGAAAAATTCTGCATGGAGAATAATATTAAAATATTAGGCAAAATACCTTTTGACAATGAACTTGGAAAAATAAATTCAAATGCGCTCATATTAACAAGAGAAAATGAAAAATACAGAGAAATGTTTTCTTCGCTTCTTAAAATTGTTGCTAAGGAGGTAGAATATGAAACAGCTATTAATTCTTAGCGGCAAGGGTGGTACAGGAAAAACAACTGTTGCCAGCGCGTTTATAAAATTAGCAAACGCAAGGGCTTATGCTGATTGTGATGTAGATGCACCTAATTTACACCTCATTATGCAACAGCCGTCAGAACCTAAAAAAACAGATTATTTCGGGTTACCCAAAGCTGAAATAAATACGGACTTATGCGTGCAGTGTGACATGTGCAGAGAATGCTGCAGATTTGATGCAATAAAGGTAGATAGCGTATCTAACGAATATAAAGTTGACAAATTTGCATGTGAAGGATGCGGTGTATGCCAGGCTGTATGCAAGACAAATGCAGTATCCCTTGTTCCTAATATTGCCGGAGAATTGAAGCTTTATGAAGATGATGTTGTATTTTCAACCGCACAATTAAAAATGGGCAGCGGCACATCGGGAATGCTTGTTACAGAAGTTAAAAAACAGATGAAAGCATCTGCACCGATTGCTGAACTGGCTATTATTGATGGTTCTCCTGGAATTGGGTGTCCTGTAATAGCTTCAATAAGCGGAGTAAGTATGGTTTTGATAGTAGCAGAACCATCAATATCTGGCATAAATGATCTGGAGAGAATTATAAAGACTGCTTCAAAATTTCAAACTAAAGTTGCTGTATGTATTAATAAATATAATACTAATATTGAAAATACAACAAAAATAGAATTGTTTTGCAAAAGTTGCAACATACCATTTGCAGGTGAAATACCATTTGACCCAAATGCTGTTAAAGCAATAAATAACGGACAGAGTATTGTTGACATTGATTGCGTTGCAGGTAATGCTGCAATAAAAGTATACAAAGAAACCATTAAAATTTTAAATTTCATGGAGGAAATATAATGAAAATTGCAGTAGCAAGTGAAGGCGAAATGGTTACAGAACATTTTGGACATTGTGAAAGTTTCAGTATTTTTGAAGCTGAAAACAACAAAATAGTAAAAAGTGAAATAATAGCTAATCCAGGACACAAACCGGGTTTCTTACCTAATTTCTTGAATGATATGGGAGTTAACGTTATAATAGCCGGAGGAATGGGCAGCGGAGCTATAGAAATATTTAATGAAAAAGGAATAGAAGTGGTTACAGGTGCAAGAGGAAATGCAAAAGTGGCCGCAGAACAGTATATATCTGGTAAACTTAAATCCACAGGATCTGTTTGTCACGAACATCAACATCATGATGAATGCGGCAATTAGATAAATAACTTTCCT
>JAQSYS010000089.1 GCA_029256005.1 Sedimentibacter sp. | reverse complement strand
ATTTAAGCTTTCGGCTTCAATTCCTATTAAATACTGAGCAAATGCACATCTTGCCATCAACGATTGAGTTTCTTCAGTGTAATCTGCTTTTAATATCTGCATTTCTTTTGGCATTACTTCATTCATTTTTTTTACGAATTTTTCTGGAGTAATATTTTCATTTAATTCAAGTTCAAAATATTCTCCTATACTTTCTGTTCCAAGAGACAATGGAAAACCGAAAGCAGTCTTCATATGAGGATTGAATCCTTCTGAATACTTAGCATTAATGCCTGCTCTTTTTACAGCTCTTTGAATGAATCTCAACACATCTAGATGTGAAATATATTTCAAATTTCCAGTTTTACTGTACTTACTAATTATTTTGCACATGAGGGCAAGCACCTCCTATTAATTTATGGTTTACTCCGCAGTTGGTGCAGCTAATTCTGCAATCTGGAGTTGTCATTACTTCTAATGCCTTTTCATATTCTGATATCAAATATTGTTTACTAACTCCTACATCTATGAAATCCCAAGGAAGAATTTCTGTGATTTCTCTTTTTCTTCTTGCGAAGAAGACAGTGTCTATGTTTGTTTCTTCAAATGCTTCCATCCATATGTTGAAGTTGAACATATCATACCATCCATCAAAGCGACATCCTTTTTCCCAAGCTCTGATTAAAGCTGATGATAGCCTTCTGTCTCCTCTTGCAAATACAGCTTCAAGAAAGCTTAATTTTGGTTCATGATAACTGAAAGCTACCTTTTTATCCTTTATTTCCTTTTGAAGTGATTTTGCCTTGTCATAAAATTCATCCATGCTGTCCTGAGCTACCCACTGGAATGGTGTAAATGGCTTAGGAACAAAGCATGATGCGCTTGCATTAATTTTTAAATTTCCTTTTATTTCTTCCTTTGGTCTATTGAAAAATTTATCCTTTACCTTGTAAGCAAGCTCCTTTATACCCATTACATCTTCCATTGTTTCTCCCGGGAGACCAATCATGAAATAAAGTTTAACTGTAGACCAGCCCAAATTAAATGCTGTTTCTACCGGTCCAAGAATTTGTTCTTCAGTTAAGTTTTTATTTATAACATCTCGCATTCGCTGTGTTCCTGCTTCTGGTGCAAATGTCAATCCAGACTTACGAACTTCTTGCAATCTTTCAATAATATCGAATGTCATAGAGTCAAGTCTTAGTGATGGCAGAGAAATGCTTACATTTTGATTTTCGTATTTATCCAACAGTTTCAATGTCAAATCAGAAAGACATGAATAATCACCTGAACTAAGTGAAGTAAGAGATATTTCATCATGTCCTGTTGAGCTTAGCATGCTTTCTGCTTGGTTTACAAGAGTGTCAGGGCTTTTTTCTCTTACCGGTCTGTAAACCATTCCAGCCTGACAGAATCTACAACCTCTGGTGCAACCTCTGAATATTTCCAACACTACTCTGTCATGAACAACATCAATGTAAGGCAGTATACTTTTGTCAGGATAAAAGCTTTTATCCAAGTTTTTAATTATTCTTTTAGTTATTACTTCTTTTGCATTTTCGTTTAAAACTTTTCTTTCTTTTATAGTTCCATCATCATTATAAATTTCTTCATAAAACTGAGGAACATAAATACCCTCCATACGCGCTGCCTTTTCTAAGAAAGACAATCTATCAAAGCCTTTTTCTTTTTCTTCTTCATAAAGCTTCATAAGTTCAGGCAGAAGTTCTTCAGCTTCACCAACAGTGAATAAGTCTATGACCTCGTACAATGGTTCAGGATTATAAACACATGGCCCACCTGCAATAACAAGTGGCATATCATTAGTTCTGTCCTTAGATCTGATTGGTATATTCCCCAAATTAAGCATATTCAACACATTTGTATAGCTCATTTCATATTGAAGTGTGAAACCTATAAAATCAAATTCTCTAAGTTCATCCTTGCTTTCTAAGCCATACAACGGTATGTTGTTTTTTCTCATTACTTCTTCCATATCAGTCCATGGTGCAAATACCCTCTCACACCATATATTTTCCATACTGTTTAACATATGGTACAAAATATGGAGTCCTGTATGTGACATTCCAACTTCATATATATCAGGAAAAGCAAATGCGAAACGAATATCTACTTCTTCCTTGTTTTTTACGACGGAATTGAGCTCGCTACCAACATATCTGGCTGGTTTCTCAACCTTTAAAAGCTCTCTGTCAAGTTTTTTAATATCTATCATAATTATCCTTTCTATTTACAGTTAATAAACTTTATTTCTTGATTAACTATCTGATTTGTCCCTATTTAATAGTTTTTTCCTACCAGAGTACAAATTATCCATAACTATCCTTTAAATGCTAAGATATTTTAACATAATCAATGATAAATAACAACTTTAAATTACAATATATAAATAAAGAAAGACTAAGTTATCAAAATAAATATACTAATTTATTGAAATTTCACAACTTATGATATAATATAGGAACATAATTCTTATGGAGGCAAATATGAATTACGAAGAAGCATTGCAGTTTGTACATTCCACTAATAAATTCGGCTCCAAACTCGGACTTCAAAATATAACAAAGCTCACAGAACTTTTGGGAAACCCACAGGATTCATACAAAATCATACATGTTGCAGGAACAAACGGAAAAGGTTCAATAAGCAATATGATTCATGATGTGCTTTTGTCATCAGGATATAAAACAGGATTATTTATAAGCCCGTATTTAGAAGAATTCACTGAAATGATACAAGTTAACAAGCAGCTGATAGATAAGGAATCCTTTGGAAGTATAACTACTATAATAAAAGAAAAAATTGATATAATGATAGAGGAAGGTTATAACCATCCTACAGAATTTGAAATAATGACCGGTATAGGACTAAAGTATTTTCAAGAAAAAAAAATAGACTTTCTCGTTCTCGAAGTTGGTTTAGGAGGAAGAATTGATGCAACAAATGTTGTTAATAACACCTTGGTATCTGTAATCTCCTCTATAAGCTTTGATCATATGGAATTCTTGGGTGACACGTTAGAAAAAATAGCATTTGAAAAAGCTGGTATTATTAAAAAAGATTCTAATGTTGTAATCTACCCACAAGATGAAAACATAACAAACGCAATAAAGTCTGTGGCAAATGAAAAAAATGCAAACGTGTATGAGACTGATAAGAAAGAAATCATAAAATTAAAAGGTGATCTTACCGGACAATGGTTTCAATATAAAAAAACCGACGTATTTAATTTACCTGAAGTTAAAATTAGCCTTTTAGGTGAACATCAGCTATATAATGCGCTGACTGCCTTAAGGGCACTTGAAGTTATTAAAGAAGCTGGTTATGAAATTTCAGTTAAGAGTGTTCTAGAGGGACTTAAAAACTGCAGATTTGCAGGAAGATTTGAAATACTGAATGCAAAACCGATTGTAATTATTGACGGTGGACACAATATTGATGGTATTGAGTATTTTTCTAAAGCTGTTAAGGATAATTTTAAAGACAAAAAAATTGTTTTATTTTGGGGGATGCTAAAAGATAAAAATCCTGAAGCTGTATTGTCATACATTATTCCGCTTTGCAAGGAAGTATACACCTTGACTCCAAACAATCCCAGGGCAATGAAATCTGAAGAACTGGCTGAATTATTCAATAAACATTCAGATTTAGAAGCAACTCCTTTAGATGATTATAATAAAATTATAACAATTCTAAATAACACAGATAAAGAAAATGTTGTAGCATTTGTTGGCTCTTTATATATGATTGGAGATGTTAGAAAGTTAATATTAGAGAACTTTAAATTAAATGATTAAAATACAGCCTGAAATTATTGAATTACAATAATTTCAGGCTGTATCAAAAGAATAATCAATAATTATTTTTTACTAATAATGTTTAAAATATGGTCTATATATAAATCTGTAGTGTCATTTATTCCCAGACAGCTTAACATTCTGCTGCCTACCACATCTTCAATTTCATTAAATATCAATTCACCGGACTGAGTTAATAAAAAATCTACTCCTGCATAATCAATGTTCAAATCACTGATGAATTTTTCTACATAATCCTTCTCAGAATTATTATAATGATATAACTCTATATCCCCGCCTTGACTGAAATTAGAAATTATTTTTCCTTTTGGTTGTTTCCTCAAAACAGCATGTATGATTTTATTTCCTATTACAAAGAATCTTATATCTCCAGCTAAATTTTCAACCAATTCTTGTTGAAATCTATATGTACCATCATTTAAATTAATTTCATTCAGTATTCCAATTCCAAATCCGCCATGACCGAAATTAGGCTTTGATAAGACTTTTTGCTTATCCTCCCACGAAATAAATATTTCCGGAAACTTATATCCTTTATTTTTAGCATAGTTATAACAAGCAAGTTTATTATTACCCATCAAAGTTATCATTGAATTATTAAATACACGTATATTATTAAGCTCAAAAATAAGGCTTATCTCATAGCATCTGGTCCTGTTTATTACAAAAGAAATATCATCGCTTAAGTTAGTGCCTTGCAACAACAACTCATCCTTAAAAACTAAAACAATCGCAATTCCTTTTTTTTGTGCCGTATCAATTATCCAATTAACATATTCTTTATTTTTATCATAGTCTTCTTTATTATAAATCAATAATGCTTTCATTTTATCCTCTTAATGACATACTCTAGAAGTTTATCACCAAAATCTATATTAGATATTTCTTCAAAACTTAAAAAATTAACGTTTGAATTAACTTCACACAGTATAGGTTCATCATTTTTTCCAAATAATAAATCAATGCCACTAAAATCTAAATTTAAGGCTTTATGTGCTTTTAACGCTATTTCCTTTTGCACATCAGTTAAATCAACAAATTTACCGTTACCGCCTAATGTTATATTTGTTCTAAAATCATTATTGCTGGTTCTCTGCATCGCACCAACTATTTCATCACCTATTATGTTTACCCGAATATCTCTACCAAAAGAGGTATCAATAAATTCCTGAACGATAAAACTCCTATTTTGCAATTGCATAACTTTATCTTTAAATTCATTTTTATTATTAATAAGATAGACCTGCATGCCGAATGAGCCGAAAGATTCTTTTATTATTACCTTACTTCCTAAATGACTGAATAAAAAATCTATATAATCTTCATTTAAATTCTGTTGTTGAAAAACAAAAGGACCTACTATTGTTTTAGGAATTCTAATATCTAAATTTGCAAGCTTTAAGTGCATTAAAGATTTATTATCACACAACTCAATTGCTTCTCTGGAATTAAACAAAGTATAACCCATTAATTCTAAGTGTCTTGCAAGATATATATCCTTATCCCAAAAAATTATAAAATCCGGTTTATTTAAATTAACAGTTAAATTTAGCTCTGTTTTTCCATATGAATCAAAGGAGGGTAAAATTTCATTATTTTTAACCATTTCCAATGTGATACCCTTTTTTTTAGCCTTTTCATATAATTCATAAACCAGTTTTTCTACTTTTTTAATTCTTAATGCCCCGTTGTATATAATCCATCCATTCATATAATAGCCTCTAAACATTCAATTATTTTTGCAAAATTATGTATTAATTTTTCTGCCTTGTAATAATCTGATACTACGTTCCAGTTGATTTCAATTTGAATCGCTGGAATTAACAGAGTTCTGGATAAGGTTGATGACACTGTATATGGATATGAGCCGGCAAATGTATCATCAATTCTTACGTCTTTATATGATATGCTCAATTTTTGTTGCAATAATCTTAATATATCATCTCTGCCATGAATATTTGCACCATGACCGGTGCCAATATCAATATTGAACTCTCTTTCGGGTCTTGCTAAATGAAAATCTAATACTAATTTTATATTATGTTCCTTTGCATAACTGACTACATCGGTTTTAAATGCACATACCTTATCATAGTTGGCGTCATCATTATTATTTTTCGTTTTATAAGCAATATGACTATTAGTTAATTCTTTTAGTTTCTTTACTATTAAACCTGTTCTATATTCACCTATTTTGGGAGAACCTTCACGTATTTGACTTGCACTATGAGGAGCTGTTAATATTATCTGATTTTTTCCGCTTTCTATCATATGCCCTGATGAACTAAAGTACAATTCATTTATAAAATAGTTTTCAATTTCTTCATAACTTTGTTTCTTCATAAAATTGTCACCTTACTTATTATTTGATTACTAAAAATACTTTAGCTACTAATTTGATATTCTACCTCTATATTCTGAAAAAGACAAATATAAAAAGAAGAGTGCTAAAAAAGTAATAGCTAATACTCTATATATAATGTTTGGAATTTTATCAACAACTGAAATAGATAATACAACACCTATTATAGTTGTCATTTGATTATCTAAATTCTTCCTGAAAATATAACCCAAATCTCTTTCTACCTTTACATTCGAATTAATAAATGAAAGACTTAGTTCTTCCCTCATATATGATGGGATACCAACCAATATACTTAATTCTTGTTCAAGTTTTAACCTGTTTTCATTTGTAATAATAACATCATCATCAATTGTCAGTACCCTAGCTCTGCAAAAATTCTTACCATTCCTTATTATTACAGTATCCATTTCTTCAATACCCAACAGTTTAAGAGCTGTTTCTGACATTCGAATACAATTTTCAGTTTCATCTATAGGATAAGGCCTGATTACTCTTAAGGTAAGTTCTTTCTGCCCTATAAAAAAAGCAAGTATTTTTTGTTTAACTTGTTTCATTTTATCCACAAGAAACGAAATTTTCTTATTTTTTTTAACATCTTTATATATTGGAAAAACAGAAATAACTTCAATATTATTTTCTGTACTTTTTTTAAACCATTTAGAAGCTTCGTAATAATCATCATATTTAACATTTTTATCTTCGGATTCATAATTTAATCCAAGTGATTCATTATATTTATCCAGATATGTTTGATTAATATATGTAGGCAACTCAATATCAAGCAACCTTCTGTGCTTTACGCTTAATTTAACCCTATCTTTTGTTTTCTCATCTATTACA
>JAQSYS010000088.1 GCA_029256005.1 Sedimentibacter sp. | reverse complement strand
TCTATATCGCTCTTGATTTCTTCAGGTACATTGGATACTAGGTATTCAAATTCCAGAGGCTCGCATATCATAACATGCTGAAGTCCAATAGTTTCCTTGTTTGGCTTTGGTCGTATCAACAATATTTTCATAGGAGCTCCTTCTTAAGGGTATAGATTGCAATTCTCGGCATAAAAAACTTTTCCTTTATGACCTTTAGTACTTCAACTTTAAAGTAAGAAGAAATTAATTCCTTAAACTTTCTGTCTGATGGATAATTAGCCGGTCCTGTGGTGAGCTTCACAAAACTCAAGGCAAGCTTGTCATAAAAATTATCACCTGAGGCAAATCCCATGAAAACTCTACCGTTGTCCTTAAGCAGCCTACTCAGCTCCTTGAATACATTTTCGGGTTCCTTGTAGTATGGTAGAGAATGAGTGCAGATTATTATGTCATATTTGCCTTTTAATTTGTAAAGCTCTGCAACATCAAGTTTTATATGAGATGCCTTAGGATTTCTTTCCTTTGAGATTTCAATCATTTTATCAGAAAAATCAATGCCTGTTATTTCAATATTTTTTAAATTTTCATACAATTCAGTTATCAATTGACCAGGACCGCAACCTAAATCCAAAATCTTTATATTTTCATTTGATTTCATTTCTGACATTGCCTGCAAAATATATTTCCTTGTAGGTCTTAAAGAGTACTTTTGAACCCAAAGCTTGTCATACTTATCGGCCCAAAAATTCCATATTTTTGATTTCATAATTCTGTCTCATCTCCTTGAAATATATTTCCAAACTCTTTTTGAAGTTAACAACCTTACATGAACACCATAAAACAACATATAAAAAAGCCATTTTGGTAGTCTTGACTTTAATACAAGGTGCAGAAAGTCAAACTTTTCCGGATTATCAACGATTAATTTGTCCTTTAATAAATTATAATCTTGGGTTCCTTTTATGGGAGTTAATATCGAAACAGTATAGACATCAATATTATTATTCTTGATGAATCTATATAATTTCATGAAATCCCTCAAAGTATATTCAGGCTGCACCATGAACAATGCAGTCAGGTCGATATCATAAATGTTTAACAGAGTGATAACCTCCGGATAATCAAGGGCATTCGTGGCTTTTTGATACTTATTTAATTCATCATTGTCTGTTGCTTCAAAACCAACTATTATTTCAATTAAGCCTGCCTCTTTTAAAAAAGGTAACAAATCCTTTTCTCTCAAAATAAAATCTGCTCTTAAATACCCGATTATTTTTTTCTTTAAATTCTTTACCTTAATAAGCTCAATAAACTCCAATGCATCTGATCTGCTTGAAAAAAGAACATCATCAACAATCCAGAAATAATCAGCGTCAATACTTTCCATTTCATCTATTATCTCTTTATAATTAGCCTTAATATAATTTCCGTTGTTTAAAAGTTTGCAGTAGCAATAAGAGCAATTATAGGGACATCCTATGCTTCCCTTTATTAAAGCAACATTTCTTTTTTCCAAATATCGAAGCTTATGAGAATATTGGTTAAAGAAGCTTCTGTCAGGATTAATAAATTCTTTTGTTTCTAAAACTACTTTGTTTGAAATATTCCAGGTGCTATTGTTTTTTTGATAGTCAACCCCGGCTATTGGAGATTCATTATTCATTATAATTTTATTGATTAGTTCTTTAAATGTGGATAAGCTTTGAGTATGACATACATAATCAATTGCATCTGAGTGAAATAAATCTGAATTGCCTTGTATATGAACTCCACCAACAATTACTTTTACTTCAGGATATCTTAATTTATAATACTTTGCTTGTTTAATTATTTCATTTTCAGCAACATTGTATCCTGTCAGCACAACAACATCAGGTATGACAGCTGAAGGTTCTTTTAACTTAAACAATGCATCTATTACATGATTCTCGATATTCATATTATTTAAGACTGATTTTAGATAGAAAAGTTCCAATGGCTCAACTACAACCGGTTCAAAAGTAGAAAATATTGTTTTAACCCTTACTTTTTTTAAGAATACAATCATATTAAGTCCTCATTTATATGTTTAAAAACATGGTGCTGAGTTTTATAAGTTCCATATGTGAACATAGGTACCAAAAGTTGTATAAAAAAATTGAGCAATGGATTGCTGTGATGAATATATAAATATTTATATTTTTCCTTACAACCAATTTTCAGCTTGCTTTCATCCGCAGTCTGTCCAAATTCAATTTCCTTGACACATTTTTCGATGCCAGTTTCAATTATTTTAAGAAGCATATTGTAATAAATATCATAGTTTTCAATATCTTCTTTATTAAATCCCCCAAATAAAAAATAAAGCTTGTTACCAAGTTCCTTCAATTGTATAAAGCCAATCGTTTTATTCGTTTCCTTGTCATTAAATTCATATAATTCAGCATCATATTGTTGAAAAAATTCAATTGGCAAGGTTTCTAAAGGATTTTCAGTTCTATTCATTATGCTTAAATAAAGATTATAATGCTCCTGTGTAAATTCATGTCTTGGTAAAATTCTGATTATGAGTTTATCTCTTTGTCTTAATGCCTTGTTGACTCTTCTTCTATAAGGGCTTCTCAAATCATTTAAATACCCTTTAAAGTCTGAAAACCTGTTCTCGAATATAAATGTAGATAAGGTTTTTCCGCCGCCCTTAAAAGGCGAATCTCCGTTCAATAGTACCTTCAGACCTTTTCTGTTTTTAATGACATTTTCTATTACACTGTCATCTCCAAAATAACCACTCAAGCATACAGAAACCGGAAGCCCAATTATTTGCACGTTAGCTTTAAGAGGAAATAAATTTCTAAAATTAAACAAGTTAATTTTTAAGGAATATGAAAAAATTAAGTTATTTCCAACAAGCTCATATTCCTGATTGCATGGATTCACTTTTTCCAATAAATCCAAAAGCAGAACCAATTCCTTTAGCTCATCATTATGTGGTATATTCAATTTGCTTAATTCTTCTGATAAGATATTTATTGATTTATATTTGCTCATGACAGTTCCTTAATGTAAGCCTTGTATTTTTTTGATTCGCAATCAGCCCATTTTATACCGAAGTTTCTGGATTTGAAATTATCTGATAATATCCAACCGGATTCCATGAAGGCATACTTGTCCTTTATACATTTAAAACAATAATCAAATAATGCTAGTATTGCACCTTTGTTTCTTTCTCCTGGGATTACACCCATTTCAACTATTTTAAATGTATCAATTCGATTGCCGAACAGCTTATTTTTTATAACTGTCTTTAGTCCAACTGTTTCTGATGAGCTCATTATCTGGTTAAAGTCAGGATACCAAAGCATAAAACCTACAGGATTTCCTTCTTTTTCAACAAACAGTAAGTTTTCTTCATTCATTAAAAATTTCATATCCTTAAATAATTCGTAATCTTCTTCTTTTTTTCTCGGATAATAAAACAAATGCTCATTAAAAGATTTATTGTTAATATCTGTGTATACTTTACAATCTCTTTTGAAGTTATTAAAATCAGATTTTCTTACTGTATATTTTTCCTTTAGCCTATTGCTTGTCTCATTGCTTAATAAAGAATCAAGGTTTCTCATGTCTTTTTTATAGCTAACCATTTCAATGACACTAAAGTCTGTTTTTTGAAAAAACTCATGATAAAATTCAGGGTTGTGAGCCATTCCAAAGCTTTGAACTTTATCATAGCTGCTAGCCAGGAAGCCAAGACCATAGTTTACGTGAATATTTAATGAAGCGGAAATCTTAGAAGCATTTTTTATTTTAGCAAATGCCTCAGCTCTGTTTAAAAACATCTGAAATGCTTCCATTTTTAATTCAGCTGCTTCAAAAAAGCCAATCTGTACATATTCAGGCATTCTCTCAGCAAATGCCAGCATGCATATCATAATAATTTTGTTATTTTCCATAACCATCAATGGTTCTAGGTCAACTGACTTGCACAGCTCGGATTTTCCATATAAAAGAGCCTTAAGCATGCCGGATAATGAATCGCGCCTTAACGGGTGTTTTAAATATTGGGATCTATAGAAATTTAAAAACACTTTTTTGTTTTTGTCATCAACTTTAACTAGTTCCATTTCAGTCTCCAAAAAAGGCCTATTTATTATAAGCCAATATATTAATCACATTGTTTTTTGTACTTCCTTAATACAGGGAATTTTTGGTCTGCAAATTTTGCTTTTATATGAGAAGAATCGCAAAATGGTTTATTTTTTGATTTTCCACAGCGGCAAAGTGTCTGTCTATTTCTTAGTTCATAAACATAACCATCCGAAGATTCAATCGGTATATTTCCTTTGACATAAATAGGACCGCTTACAAATCTTTCAGGGTCCTGCAAAATTTCAATTGAAGGTTCTAATTCAGGTTCGATTTCAGTGCCGTCTTTAGTTACTGCAACCAATCTTCCGGCAGGACATTCTTTGGCAGCAATTATAGCTTCATCTCTTAAAAATTCATCATCAGAATCTTCAGTGAGTTCCCATGCATCTCCGTCTTCTCTGTGACAGAAACGTGCAAAGGCACACCTTCCATCATCCATCATGTCAATTCCCGGGCCCATATACGTTACAGCTCTGTCCTTAAAGCTGTCACGAGATGCAGTTTCTTTACCGTTAAATTTAATTCTCATATGTGAGCCATCGCAGAAAGGATGATCCTTAGTATGTCCGCATCTGCAAAGAGCATAAGTTTCATTTTGCTCCATAATGCATCCATCTTTGTATTCATATCCGTTCCCCTTGGGCGTGATTATTTTTTCGCTCAACGGCACATTTCCTGAAACAAGGTAAGGACCGTTTTTTAATATCTTAATTTTTTTATTGTTCATCTTAAGCTCCGCATAGTCAAAGACGAAGTCTTTGCTTTATTGATATTATATTATAACACAAAGTTTGTAATAGGTAAAAACATTGATTAATATATGAAACATTTAATTTTGTATGGACATAATATAACTAGTCGTATCTGATGCTTAAAAAACAAATGAGGTTACCAATGAGTATAAAATATCCTAAAAAAGCAAGCCTTGGATGGGCAAGCGAAATAAGAAACAAGCACTTTGTATTGGTGTTGTTGGTGTTGTTTGTTTTTTATCTTGCAATAAATATATTTTTTTCAACTGCCTATTATGCATTCAATGCTTTAGATAATGCACAAGGTTTTTTTGATTATATTTATTTTTCTTTTGTAACTTCTCTATCTATTGGCTATGGTGACATGGTGCCTATAAATGTTGCAGGTAAAATTATTGTAATAATTCAAAGCACTGCAACAGCAATGTATTTTGCACTGATGGTTTCTGTTTTATCAGTTAAATTGTTTTATCCAAGGGAACTAATCAAATTTTCTGAAAAAATAGTATACAATCCAGAAACAGACATGCTGATTATAAGGGTGATTAATACCAACAGAGATTCTTTGGTGAACCCTGATATCAGAATAAGTGTAACGGAACATAATACAGGCGATAAAAGCGCAGGAATGTTAAATATTCCAATTGATTATAGGATTACATACCTAGGCAAATATGATTTTTCATATACATTTAAAAACAGTCATCATTCATTCAATGTTGTGAATGAAGCTCAAAAGGCTATTGAACACAACAAATCAACAAATTCCATGCAAAGCCGATTCAGAATCAATGTGTCCATAACTGGTAGCTATGGATTTAACCATATTGCAATTTATAAGAAATATTATGCAAGTGATATTTTAACAGGCAGACAGTTTAAATCAATTATTTACAGCAATGAATTTTTAAATAAAAAGGGAAGTGTAAAATATAATAAAATAAAAGAGTTTTGGGAAAATTTCGAAATGGTTGAAGACTTGGACCAAAATTAAAGTGTTTTTGTAATATAAAAATAGACCAAGCATATATTATATTAATAAATAAAATTTTATATATTAATATTTTTATTTAATATATTGACTATTCTTAAATTAGTTATATAATGGAAAATAAGGTAGAAAAACGTTATCAAAATATAAGGAGGAAGTTATGAGTAAAAGAAGTTTTGCCTTGATAGCAGCATTGATTGTATTAACAACAGTGATTTTCACAGGCTGTGGCAGCCCGGCTTCAAATGGAACAAGTGGAACAAAAATCGATGAGAACAATATTTTGAGACTAGTAACCAGCGATGAACAGACAACCTGCGATGTGCAAAAAACAACAGAGTATTACACTATTGCTTTGAACATTTATGAAAGATTAGTTGAAACTAAGACTAATCCTGACGGTAGCTCGGAATTGGTACCGGGACTTGCTGAAAAATGGGAAATTTCCGATGATGGACTTGTATACACCTTCTATTTAAGAAAAGGCGTTAAGTTCCATAATGGAGAAGAGCTAAAGGCTGATGATGTTGTTTATACATTTGAAAGAATGCTTAAACCACAAACAGGAGCCTTAAATCAAGATTTCATAACTGCAATTAAAGGCTCATTAGATATGATGGAAGAAAAGGCTGACACATTATCTGGCTTAGAAGTTGTTGATGATTATACAATCAAAATGACATTAGAGAGCCCGTTTGCTCCATTCCTAGCTAACATTGCAACACCAGGAGTTTCCATTTATAATCGTAAGTTTACAGAAGCAGCCGGAGATCAGTTTGGACTTACACCTGAAACTACTTGCGGTACAGGCCCTTATAAACTTTCATTATGGACTATGAACAGCGAAACTCAAATAGATGTATTTGAAGGATACTGGGGTGGCAGAGCTAAAATAGATGCAGTAAACTGGAAAACTGTAAAAGATGCAGACACACAAAGAATGATGTTTGAAAATGGTGAAATTGATGAATTCGACTGTGATAATGCACCATCTCAGATACAATACTTTGCTAACAGCGATAAATATAAGGATTGGTTAAAAATCGGTAATCGTGTTGGGATTTATTATTACCATATAAATGAAAAAATAGAACCATTTGATGATGTTCGTATAAGAAAAGCATTCCAAATGTCATTTGATAAGCAACAGCTTTTGGATACACTTTTTGATGGAAGAGGAACTGTTCAAAGCGGAATTATGCCTCCTGG
>JAQSYS010000087.1 GCA_029256005.1 Sedimentibacter sp. | reverse complement strand
CAATCAATATTGCTGACGTTTGATACGAAAAATATGCTATTTGCGGCAACAGAAGACATGGTACTAAAGGCAATTCAACGTGTTAATTGCTTAGCTCGGCGTAGAGTAACCGAGAGGCTTACTACCGAAAAAGTAGCATTGGCAAGTGGTAAAAAAACTTTTGCATAATTTTTATCAGTTAAGGAGTGGCTATTTTTAGAAACTCTGTATAGGCGACGTGAAAAAGTTGTAAGTTATGAGGATATAAAGAGAGTTGTACGGCCTGAAAGATAATTAATTCATAATAACTTTTTGGTTGTAGGTTTTGAAGAGGTTTAACATGATGAGTTATCGCTTGCGTAAAAATTGGTAAGTATAGCAAAATAATAAAAACAATTAGAGGCATGGGTGTATATTGAATTTTAGTAGAGCTTTTGCCTAGAGTATTGGAGAAAGCTTTTTATTAATCTGTAATGAATCTGTAAGGGAAATGCTATTCTTTTTAGAAACTAGTTTAAGTAATATATATACGTAGGCTATGAGCGATATAGTCAATAGAAAGCGGAGGGATTATAAGTGAAAAAAGTAATGTTAGTGTTACTATGTATTATGCTAATTAATATTACTAGCGTGAATGCATCAAAAATAATGGAACGCGGGGATTTTGAAAAATATGCTTCTGGCTTTACCGGCACATTTATATTGTACGATGAAACAAAGGATCAATATGTTGTGTTTGATAAGTCACGAAGCACAGAACGATTATCACCATGTTCAACATTTAAGATTTACAATTCGCTTATCGGATTAGAAACGGGAGTTTTAGATAGCGAAGACGTATATACTTTATATAAGTGGGATGGTACACAGTATGCCTTTCCTGCGTGGAATCATGATCAAACACTTGCATCGGCAACTAAGGATTCAGTAGTTTGGTATTTCCAGAGGCTTGCTGCCAATATTGGCGCAGAAAAAATGCAGGAAAACCTCGATAAAATAGGATATGGGAATAGAGATATTTCAGGTGGGTTAACCACATTTTGGTTACGTTCATCACTTCAAATTTCAGCTCGTGAGCAGGTTGATTTATTATATAAGTTGTACTCTGGTAAATTACAGGCTTCTCGAGATAACATAGAAGTAGTAAAGCGAAATATTACGTTGTCCGAAATTGATGGGATTCGATTTATGGGAAAAACGGGGTCTGGTTTTGAAGATGGGAAATGGAAACTGGGTTGGTTTGTTGGCTGTATAGAAAAACAAGGAAGACGTTATTATTTTGCCACTAATATTCAAGCACCAGATGGAGCAACGGGAGGTAAGGCTAGAGAAATTTCCAAAGCAATTCTTAAAGACCTTCGAATATTATAACAGCATGATAGTTGTGTACGACAGAGGGGATTATGCCTAGTGCATATTATTCAGACCTTTGACAGGCGATTGCCAAAGGTTCAGAGGTTGTAATGGAAAAATATCAAACTCCTGCTAAATTTTGTATTAATTTAGTAGGAGCTTTTCGTTTCATGGCAAACATTACAGACACCAAGGGTGGTACACGTTGGTATTTAAAGAATGATGGCGATATTTGGAGAGTGTGCAAGAGTGGAATAGGTTGTTGAAGCGGATTGTAGGTAAGATTACATATCATAGGGAAGCTAATAATGTGTATTTGGGGATTCAATATAATTGAAACTTTAAAAGATAGAATGTGTGGTTAACTTTTCAAATTGACATGATTTAAATAAACTCCTGCTATATTTCGCGAATATAGTGGAGGCTGCATTCCTAGACCGAGACGGCACAATTAATATTGACAAGGGCTATTTTTATATGCCGGAAGAATTTGTGTTTGAGCAAGGTTCTATAAATAAAGGACAGGTACCTTGTTTTAGAAAATGTGAAACAAGGTACCTGTCCCTTTATTTTTTCTAGATTCAATACTTAAATTTCAGCAATTACTCTGCAAGGAAGTCCTGAAAACCCACTCATATTTACCGGAAAAGTATATACTGTAAAGGGCTTGTTAAATGCTTTCTCTAACAACAGGTCTAAATTATCCAAATTTTCAATAATGAATATTCCTCTGTCAGCACAGTACTGATCAATATATAGATGAGTAGCTGGTTTTTGTGCTCCAGCCATATCTACGCCTATAAAATTTACCTCTTTGTCTATAAGATAGTCAATTAGTTCATTGGATAACTCGATATATGTTGAAAGATATTCTTTTGATCCATATCGAAGTTGTTTTAAAATTCCTGAATAAAACATTACAAAATCGCCTTTTTCTACATTACTTAGGTCTAGATCATTTACTTTTACTTCTCCAGTTTTAATGTGGCTTATATTAAATACTCTACCTTTTGTTATAATTTTATCTATAGAAAATTCTTTGTCCCTAACGTCAAAATGTGTTCCTACATGCCCTTGTTTTTCAAGATTCATATAGGCTTGCGAAACCGAACCAGCTAGTTCCTCTAATACTTCTTTATCCACTTTAAAACTCAGATCAATTTTCATATAAAACCCTCCACTAAAATATATTAAAATTCTTAAAAAACGCTCTTACATAAGCTACTTGACCAAACCTAAGTTAACTAATACTTATCATCATCTTGCTTAAAACCCTTAAATCTATTAGTTATCATAGAATTTACATCATTAAGAAATCTCAATATAATTGCCTTCTCATCTTCAGTATATCTGGCTATAATAGATTTTTTATCTTCATGTATTTCGTCATGTATTTTTTTATGGAAATTATAAAGCTTTTGTCCTGATTCTGTTAACCTATAATATTTTTTTTGATTATTCCCAGGTTCCTGATATTTCTCAATAAAACCCTGATTAAATAATTTCTTACACATTTTTGTTATAGCACCAGTTGTCATCTCTAACTCATTAGATATCTTAGTCACATTAGCATTCTCAATATCTCCTATAACAGAAAGACAATGTATTTGTGAAAGAGTAAGTTCTCCCACAATACTAGGAGCTAATAACTCAGTGTTTTCTTGAATTTTTTTTAAAAAAAATATAATATCTTTTGTAATACTCATTATGAACCTCTCTTCTTTCTTCCACGGAAGCAAGTTTAGTGTAAAACATTCTTTCTTCCATGTCAACAAGTTTTTTTGTTCCTGTATGACCAAAAGTTATACTTTTCCACATACCTGGATGGTGTGCCATGGGCCCAGGTTGTTCTGTCCCGATAGAACATAAGAGGGACATTAATAGCATTATGCGTTATGCACAATCATTATCAAATAATGTAAGTGTATTTGCTTGTAGTATGGGAGCATATTTTAGGCTATTAGCATATAGCCATGAGCCTTTGAAACAGTGTTTGTTTCTCTCTCCTGTGGTAAATATGGAACGTATGTATTTCTTGCTAGTATCCAGTATGATTTAGTAAAGGAGGGCTGTCATTATGACTAAAGTAGCAGCCACCACAGTTGATTTAGTGGACAATTATTTGGAACATGTTCAACAAATAGCGAAAAGTATCGGTAAGATATTCATGTTGGATATATATTATCGCCTGTCTTGTAATAAAAGGAATATTCGGTATAATTGTCGAACGATTACCTTATTTTAGGAGGTGTTAATGTGGAAAAGTTAGTTAGGGTAACGATATTATTTATTGCACTTTCTTTTATTATAATGCCTGTGACACTAGGTGAGGCGGCTGATTCGAAGGCAAGCCCTCAGGATAAAATCATCGCCGATTGTACAGCAACTATCGCTGCAAACTCTCAGGATTTTATATCTTATTATGCACGTGGGCAAGCTTATGCTCAGAAGCGATTATTCGACGAAGCAATCGTTGATTTCAGCAAAGCTATCGAAATTAATCCTAATTACGCCGCGGCATACAATGCACGAGGCGCAGTCTATCAGGTCCGTAAAAAATATGATGAAGCAATCGACAATTACACACATGCCATAAAAATCGACGCAGCCTTTTCTCTGGCATATACCAACCGAGCCATGACCTATTGCGCTAAGGAAAATTGGGACTTAGTACTCCAAGACAGCAATAAAGCCATCGAGCTATCGCCAAAATTACCCCGGTCATATTATGCTAAAGGCTTGGCACATTATATGAAACATCAATACGATGACTCCATTATCGCGTTCCGCTATCTTATCGCCAACTCAACTGATGCGGTGCTTATTGAGCAGGCTAAAGGGTATATACGGGCGATGGGAGTTAACGGTTAAGGACATTCTCATGCCTGGAGGTGCTGCTTGAACAAGTCTTTTAACTGTTTTACCCGTATGTTATTTTTGGAGGTGTTATTTTGAACAAGCGACTGATAACTGTGATTTTAGTGATGATGGCCTGCTTCCTACTTTATTCCGTGTCGCCGGTGTGGGCGGCTGAGACAACAGCCAGTCCTCAGGATAAGATCATCGCTGAATGCACAACGGCCATTGATGCTAATCCTAATGACTATTTCTCGTACTTGCATCGGGGGCAAGCCTACAGGAAGAAAAATCTATTCGACGAGGCGCTTGCTGATTGCAATAAAGCTATCGAGATAAAGCCAGATTATGCGGCTGCTTATTTTGAGCGAGGTTGGATTAATCAGGTGCGTAAAAATTGGGATTCGGCCATTGACAATTACACCCAGACAATGAAATTTGACTCGGGATACTATTGGGCTTACAATAATCGGGCTGTTTGTTACAACCAGAAGGAACAATACGATCTGGCTATATCTGATGCTGCCAGGGCTATTGAACTTTATCCTAAGCGGGCCAATTCTTATTTCCACCTTGGCTACGCTTATACCCAAAAACATCAATATGAGGATGCTATTTCCACTTATCGAGGTGTAATCGATAACTGTAGCGACTCTCGTGATATCGAAAAGGCCAAAGACCGGATTAGAGCGTTGGGCGGTAGTGTATAGGTGTTTAGATACATCCTTCAAAGAATACGGTCTTTGGGGATTCAGTATAATTGAAATTCAATAAAAACTCCTGCTATGTTTTGTATAAATATGGCAGGAATTTTATATTTTATAAGAAATGTAGCTATTATGTTTTTGTCTAAATTGAAGGTATATAAATGAGATTTAATGGAGGTAGAGAGATATGAACAGATTGTTGAAATTGTTTTGTATCGTTAGCGTAATACTTGTATCTGTCACGACTTCTGGCTTTGCTTCTAATTGGCTGGTAATGGAGGAAAATTCAACATCTGTGTATCAAGTTGATGCAGAGACGGTAAACTTTTCGGGTGAAGATACCGATAAACAGCTAGAAGTATGGATGAAGAGTCTTCAAAAAGATGGAGCTGGAACATACAATGTAGCTCATTATTTAGTAAAAGAGAAGGGATTAATGTTCATTTTAAAAGAACGTACGATTAGCTCAGCAAATGGGGCAATACTCAGTTCATTCCAAAATACTACAGACAAATGGAATGCAACTACTCCTAATACTCCAATAGGTTCTATTGCAAGCCGCCTCTTTGCTGAG
Source organism: Sedimentibacter sp. (assembly GCA_029256005.1). Classification (GTDB taxonomy): domain Bacteria; phylum Bacillota; class Clostridia; order Tissierellales; family Sedimentibacteraceae; genus Sedimentibacter. The sequence continues at coordinate 1,602 of JAQSYS010000087.1, read as the reverse complement.
TATCACAAAAATCCGGAAGCATTTACTCTACAATCATTAACGAATAACCTTAAAGGGGCAGGGCCGTTTTCGACTGAGACTAAAATGAAAGAAGCAACAGAAACGGCAGTGGATTTAAAGGAAGTCAAAAAGGCATTGGATGACGAACTAATCAAAATGGAAGATGCTAATGGAGTGAAGCGTTTCTATGTACGCGATAGGAGAGGACCTGCTCTATTTAGTGGCATTACACATTATGTAACAGCTGACTTCTGTCTGTCTATTTATGGAAATGCAAAAAGAGCAGCTACATTACAGTTCACTACTGAGGATACCCGGGCTGGTACTCATAAAGAGAAAGGTCCAATAACGATTCAGGTTGACGGAAAAGACTGGGTTTTATCGCCTTCGCAGTCTGACAGCGGCGGACGTAATAGTGTTATGTATATATATACGTATAAACTACCGGATTCCCTCATTCAATCAATAGTGGGGACTAAGAAGCCTGTTACTATAAAATGGATGCATTTTTATAATAATTCATGGGAAAACAAAGAGCGGATAATTCCAGATAAGACACTGCGTGCAATACAACTTATGTATTTAGGATGTACTAATGAGATATTATCAACATGAAAGTATCATTAAGTGAACGATGGGAATAGTTTAAATTGCTGAACTTAAAGATTGTTTCCGAGAGCATATTGATTAAGTAATGCTAATTAAAACTAGGAAGGATTCTTGCTATATCATGACAAAAGTAGCGGTCATTCAAGCCGATTCATACAACCCACATATAGTCCAACAAGCCATAACAGACTTGCTCGCCCATTTAGGCGGTATGTCGCAGTTTATACAGCCTGGTGACAGAGTATTAGTGAAGCCTAATATGCTGGAAGCGGTGGAAAAAGGTCTCTGTGTAACTACCGATCCAGAGGTAGTTAGAGCAGTCATTCGTGCAGTGCGCCAAGTTGGGGCTGTACCGGTGGTAGGAGATTCTCCAGGAACGACCTCAACAGTGAAAGCAGCGGAAAAGTGCGGAATTTTAGCTGTTTGCCAGGAGGAAAATGTTGAATTGGCTGCCTTTGATGAGACAACAGAGGTGGCTTATCCTGATGGGATAACGGTGAAGAAGTTTACATTAGCCCGTCGTTTAGCAGAGGTTGATAAAGTAATTTCTCTTGCCAAAATGAAGACTCATACATTTATGGGAGCTACCGGAGCGACAAAGAATTTATTTGGCTGTATTGTGGGCATGCAAAAGGCACAATTTCACTTGCGCATGCAAGCACGGCAGGAGTTTGCTGCTATGCTGATTGATTTGGCAAACTGCATAAAACCGGTATTGTCAATTATAGATGGTGTTATGGGCATGGAGGGGAACGGTCCGCGCAATGGAAAGCCTATTAAAGCCGGAGTGATCCTGGGCGGAGCCAATTGTTATGCCGTAGATGTTGTCATGGCTGAGATGATGGGCTTTAAACCGGAGCAACTGCCAGTGACTGCATTAGCCCTCAAAAGAAATTTGACACCTGCCTTTCCGGCAATTGAACTTGTTGGCAGTGGTGGGCAGTTGCGATGGAAGTTCGTGGAACCGCGCAGTCTTCAGTCTCTGGAAGACCG
>JAQSYS010000086.1 GCA_029256005.1 Sedimentibacter sp. | reverse complement strand
AGAATTATTATGAAGAATCATATTTGCAATATATATGATTTGTAATTAAAATTGTACATTTCAATTCAAGAAATACTGAAGGAATTTACTCATTAATTGATGATTTAACATTGATAATTGGAATATATAACTTTAATAAGAAATTAAAGATTAAATAAAATGGAGGAATATAATGAATAGCAAAATAATAGTTGACAGCTGTGTTGACTTCAATTCTGAGGCTTTTGGAAATGAAGAAGAATATATGGAGAGAGTACCATTTAAAATACTAATTGATGATGAAGAAATTATAGATAAAAATTTAGATATAAATTCACTGCTTCAAAAAATGAAGAGCAGCAAAAATAAAATAGGCACTGCATGTCCGTCACCAAATGACTTCTTAGAAGCTTTGAAAAAGTGTAAGAATAATTTTATTGTAACTATTTCTAGCAAATTAAGTGGCTCGTACAATAGTGCTCTTCTTGCTAAGGAAATGCTTAAGGAAGAGTCGCCAGATAGTTTTGTTCACGTTTTTGACACTCAATCAGCTGTATCAGGACCTGATTTGATTGTTTTAAAGATAAAACAATTAATTGAAGAAAAAGCTAGTAATGAAGAAATAGTAGAAAAGGTTACTAAATATATAGATGAAATGAGAACGTTATTTGTTCTAGAAAAACTTGATAACTTAGCTAAAAATGGTAGAATCAGCAATGCAAAGGCACTGATGGGGACATTGCTACAAGTTATTCCGATTATGTCTGATAATGGAAGTGGGGAAATAATTCTTAGAGAACAAGTAAGAGGAAAGAAAAAAGCTTTTAATAGATTAGTTGAAATGATAGGTGAAGAAACAAATGACTTTAAAAATAAGGTTATTGGTATAGGTCATGTAAATGCAAGAGAAAAGGCTGAAAGATTTAAAGAGGAAATAAGCAATAGATATAATTTTAAAGATATTATTATTTTTGAAGGTGGCGGACTTAGTACAGTTTATGCCGATGATGGTGGGATTGTAATTTGTTTTTAGTATAAACCAAAAAGTAACTAATTTATTATAGGAATAAAATTGGTTACTTTTTTAATTTGATTGAATAAAAGCAACTGCATTTAAAATTTTAATTAATGAAAGCTTTGCTTAAAGAAATCTTTGTGTTAATATAATATTGTAGTCTGACTTTTAGGGAAGTTCAAGAAGCCCAAAAAGAAAGATTTTATAAGCGTAATCGTTCTGAAATACATGAGGGTTCGTCCCAAATGAAAAGGCGTTATTATTAATTAAGTATAGACACAATCCCTACGCCTTGATTTGGTATAGGGATTTTTTGTAATTATAGGTATTTTGCTTTGAAAGGAATAGAAAAAATGGATACAAGAATAGCATTAATAGGAATTATAGTTGAGGATATGAATTCAACTGACAAGCTTAATAATATTTTACATGAGTACTCACAATACATGATTGGAAGAATGGGAATACCTTATCGCGAAAAAGGTATAAGTATAATAAGTATTGTTGTTGATGCTTCTAATGATGTTATAAGTTCATTGTCAGGAAAACTTGGTATGGTTCCAGGGATAAATGTAAAAACGATGTATTCTAAAACAGGAAAATAGAATTGCCTTTGGAAGTTGGATGAGAAAAATCATAAATCAGAACGAAGATAAGATTAGTAAAAATCCAATTTAAAGAAAGAAGTGTAGGATATGTACAATGTTAAATCTAATGTAGCAACAGAATTTATTGATGATGGGGAAATATTAGAAAGTCTTGAATTTGCTGAAAAAAATAAGAATAATAAAAAACTTATTAATGAAATTTTAGAGAAAGCTAAAGAGTACAAAGGGCTATCACATAGGGAAGCAATACTTTTACTTGAGTGTGAATTAGACGATGAAAATGAAAAAATGTTTAAACTAGCAAAGGAAATAAAGCAAAAATTTTATGGAAATAGGATTGTAATGTTTGCACCATTATATCTTTCTAATTATTGTGTAAATGGATGTACATATTGTCCATACCATCATAAAAACAAGCATATTGCTAGGAAAAAGCTTACTCAAGAGCAAATTAAAAATGAAGTAATAGCACTTCAAGATTTAGGACATAAAAGACTTGCACTAGAAACTGGTGAGGATCCAGTAAATAATCCAATTGAATATGTATTAGAAAGTATAAAGACTATTTATAGTATAAAACATAAAAATGGAGCAATTAGAAGAGCTAATGTAAATATTGCAGCTACAACTGTAGAAAATTATAGAAAATTGAAAGAAGCAGGAATTGGAACGTATATATTATTCCAAGAAACTTATCATAAGAAGTCATATGAAGAACTTCACCCAACAGGTCCAAAGCATGATTATGCTTATCATACTGAAGCTATGGACAGAGCTATGGATGGAGGAATAGACGATGTCGGAATAGGCGTATTGTATGGATTAAATATGTATAAATATGATTTTGTTGGTCTTCTTATGCATGCAGAACATTTAGAGGCTGCTAAGGGAGTTGGACCACATACAATAAGTGTACCAAGAATAAGGCCAGCTGATGATATCAATCCTGAAGAATTTTCAAATGCTATTTCAGATGATATTTTTGCAAAAATTGTTGCTGTACTTAGAATTGCAGTACCATATACAGGTCTTATAGTATCAACAAGAGAATCACAAAAAACAAGAGAAAAAGTTCTTGAGCTTGGAGTATCACAAATAAGTGGTGCATCATCTACAAGTGTTGGTGGTTATGTTGAAAAGGAAAAAGAAGAAGAAAATTCAGCACAATTTGAAGTCAATGATGATAGAACTCTAGATGAAATTGTTAATTGGTTGCTTGAAAGAGGACATATACCAAGTTTCTGTACAGCTTGTTATAGAGAAGGTAGAACAGGTGATAGATTCATGACTCTTGTAAAGGCAGGACAAATAGCAAACTGTTGTCAACCTAACGCACTTATGACTTTAAAAGAATATTTAGAAGATTATGCTTCAGAAGATACAAAGAAAAAAGGTGAAGAAGTTATAAGAAATGAAATTCCTAACATTCCAAATGAAAAAGTTAGAAAAATTGTATTAGAACATCTCGAAGAATTAAATGAAGGAAAACGTGATTTTAGATTTTAAACATTTAATAATATATGCTGCAAAAAGTATAGAAGGGCTGCTCATAAATTTAATAGATTTTTGAGCAGTTTTTTTCATATGAAACTATAAGAAATTAATAAATTAAATATAAAAAGTTAAAAATTAATATGTTTATATAAGAATTTCGATAAAAGAGTGAAGAATTTTGTATGGAGAGTAAATACAAATTAATTTATAATCAGATATGTAAACGGTATAAAAATAAATTATGTTTACAATAGTTTAATGAAACATGGAGGGGTAAAAAATGAAAAGGTTTAAAAAATTATTAGCAATTGTTATGACTACTGCTTTAGTTGCAGCTACTGTGACAGGATGTAAAAGTGGAGGTGGAGCTGGTACTGCTGAAGCACCTAAACAAGCTGATAGCTCAAAAGTGTTAGTTGGGTCTGCTATTTATAAATTTGATGATACATTTATGACTGGTGTTCGTTCTGCAATGGAAGCACAAGCTAAAGAAAAAGGATCAACACTTGAATTGGTGGATTCTCAAAATAAGCAACCTACTCAAAATGAGCAAGTTGACACATTTATTACAAAAGGTGTAAACGCTTTAGCAATAAATGCAGTTGATAGAACTGCAGCTGGTCCAATTATTGAAAAAGCAAAAGCAAAGAAACTTCCAATAGTATTCTTAAATCGTGAACCAGAAAAAAATGATATGAATGGTTATGATAAAGTTTGGTATGTAGGGGCAAAAGCTGAACAATCAGGAACTCAATCAGGTGAAATTATAGCTGATTATTTTAAAGCTCATCCAGAAGCAGATAAAAACAAGGATGGAGTAATCCAATATGTAATGCTTCAAGGAGAACCAGGACATCAAGATGCAACTCTTCGTACTGAGTATTCAATAAAGGCTATTGAAGCTGCTGGATTTAAAACACAAAAACTTGCTGCTGATACAGCAATGTGGGATAAAGCAAAAGCTACTGACCTTATGAAAGCATTTATAACTGGTCAAGGTATAGGCAAGATAGAAGCTGTTCTTTGTAACAATGATGATATGGCTCTTGGAGCTGTTGAAGCTTTAAAAGCTGAAGGATATAACAAAGGTGATGCAAGCAAATATATTCCAGTAGTTGGAGTTGATGCAACAGCACCAGCATTACAAGCTATGAAAGAAGGATCACTTCTTGGAACAGTATTAAATGATGCAGAAAATCAAGGTAAGGCAACTGTAAATATTGCAATAGCAGCTGCTCAAGGAAAAGAAATAAACAAAGAAAATATTGGTTATGATGTAACAGATGGAAAATATGTATGGATTAACTATGTAAAAGTTACTCAAGATAACTATACAAAGTATATTAAATAAATTAAATTAAGAATTAATGATTAATGGTGAATGGTTAAGGAAGAAATTACTCCGTAATTTCAAAATATATACTTAAAGAAATTACGAAGTAATTTCAACCACAATTATTCATCATTACTTGTTAATCATTAATAATTAAAAAGGAGGATGGCTTTATGGGTGAATATGTACTGGAGATGAATAACATTACAAAGGTATTTCCAGGCGTAAAAGCACTAGATAATGTAACACTCAAAGTGCAAAAGGGAAGTGTACATGCACTAATGGGTGAGAATGGTGCAGGAAAATCAACCTTAATGAAATGTCTTTTTGGTATTTATCATGAAGATGGTGGAGAAATAATATTAGATGGAAATAAAGTTGAGATAAATACTTCAAAACAAGCATTAGAATTAGGAGTATCGATGATACATCAAGAATTACACCCAATTCGTTTCCGTCCAGTTATGGAAAACATTTGGCTTGGTAGATTTCCTATGAAGGGAATTGCTGTTGATAAAAAAACTATGATAAAGAAAACAAAAGAATTATTCGAAGAAATTGAATTAGATATTAATCCTGAAATATTGGCTGGAAAACTTTCACCATCTAGTCTTCAATTAGTAGAAATAGCGAAAGCTGTTAGCTATAATTCAAAAATTATTATTATGGATGAACCAACTTCATCATTAACAGAAAATGAAACTAAGCACTTATTTAAGATTATAAAGCAATTACAAAAAAAGGGTTGTGCCATTATATATATATCGCACAAAATGGAGGAAATTTTAAAAATATCTGATGAAGTAACAATTATGAGAGATGGTCAGTATGTAGGAACTTGGGAAGCAAAGGATCTTACAACAGACTTAATTATAAATCGTATGGTTGGTCGTGATATGACCAATAGATTCCCACCAAGTGATTATGAACCCACTAAGGATGTAGTTTTGAAGGTGAAAAATCTATGTTCTCCAATAAAAAAATCATTCCAACATGTAAATTTTGAACTATGTAAAGGTGAAATATTAGGAATTGGTGGTCTTGTTGGTGCACAACGTACAGAATTAGTAGAAGCTTTATTTGGTCTTCGTGAAATACAAAGTGGAGAAATAATCAAGGATGGAAAAGAAATAAAAATCAAAACTCCGAGAGATGCAAAAGAAAACGGATTTGCACTTTTAACAGAAGAAAGACGTGCAAGTGGAATTTTTGGTATTCTTTCAGTGTTAGATAATACAGTAATTGCAAGTCAAAAAGATTATGCAAAATTTGGAGTATTACAGGAAGGCAGCAGATATAAAGCTGCTAAAAAGTCAAATCAAGAATTAAGAACTAAAACTCCAAGTATGGAACAATTAATTCAAAACCTTTCAGGAGGAAATCAACAAAAAGTTTTAATTGCGCGTTGGCTTCTTACTAATCCGGATATTCTTATATTGGATGAACCTACAAGAGGAATTGATGTAGGCGCTAAGTATGAAATTTATACAATCATGCAGGAATTGGTTAAGAAAGGCAAATCAATTATTATGATTTCTTCTGAAATGCCAGAGTTACTTGGTATGTCTGATAGAGTCATGGTTATGTGTGAAGGTAAAGTTACAGGAATTTTAGATAAGAATGAAGCGGATTCAGTAAAAGTTATGAGTCTTGCTACAGAATTTATGAAATAATAGATATCTCCTTTATAAATATAATTTTAGTAACAAAAGATTTTTATCAGGAGAAAGAAAGTGAGGTATAATAAAATGAATGGAGAAAAGATAATTTCGAGAAAAGACTTTGGAAAAATATTTTTAGGTATTGGTGCTTTTTTCGTGATACTTGGAATTGTTTTTAATATTATTTTAGATCCCAATATAATTTACGATTTACCTATATATGTTGGAGGGGTTGGAATTGCTCTTCTTATTTATGGAGCAAAACAATTTTTTGATAAGAAAAATGCAGATATGGAGGTTGTTTTTTCAGCCAAAACAGTAAAGAACTTTTTAACAGATAATGCAATTATTCTAGCATTATTAGTTTTGGTAGTTGTAATTATGATAATTCAACCACGTTTCATGCAATATGCTGTATTTTTAGATATTTTGACGCAATCATCAACTAAAATGATTGTTGCACTTGGAATTTGTTTTACATTGTTAATTGCAGGTACCGACTTATCAGCAGGACGTATGGTTGGTCTTGCAGCGGTAATTTCAACTTCAATGTTACAAAACCCAGATTATGCTAATAGATTTTTCCCAGGTTTGCCACAATTGGCAGTTATCATTCCTATATTATTAGCTGTTATAGGTTGTGCTATATTTGGTGTGTTAAATGGTTTCTTAGTAGCTAAATACGATATGCATCCATTTATTGCAACATTGGCATCACAAGTTATAGTTTATGGTGTAACTTCATTATACTTTGATTTGCCACCTAATAAATCACAACCAATTGGTGGTATTCGTCCAGATTTCATAGCTCTTGGTCAAACAAAGTTATTCCAAATAGGAAGCTTTCCTGGAATATCAATCCTAGTTCCAATTGCAATTGTATTCATAATTTTAGTTTGGTTTATATTAAACAAAACTATATTTGGTAAGAATGTATATGCTATTGGTGGTAACCGTGAAGCAGCAGTAGTTTCTGGAGTTAATGTATTTGCAACTATA
>JAQSYS010000085.1 GCA_029256005.1 Sedimentibacter sp. | reverse complement strand
GAATTGTAATTTATTTCATTATACTTTTCCTAATATAGGAAGTCAATCTGCCCTGTATAAAGTGAGAATAAGGAGTTCATTGATTTCTGCAAAGCTACTGGATTATGCAAGGAAGAACTGAAATGCTTAGGGGGAACACAGTTAATCGTTAAGAACGGAATATATTATATAGCTGTCTCCAGAAATAATCTTGTGAATTTCCAAATTGTAGAATATAATGGGCGTAATAGCTAAAAGAAATGGTATTTGAAATATTATTAAGTACCCCCATTTTCTTTACGCCGTAATATTGAAAGGAAAAGAAGATGTGAAAGAAAAAGTAAAAATATGTTTTAAAAAGATTGATTTTATAATTATCATAACTATGACAATTCTAATATGTATCGGTCTATATTGCGAACAGCAAGCATTTATATTAAGTGATGAACAGAATACAATATTTATTAAGCAATTAGTTGGTATATTTATTGGTTATGTCTTAATAATTGTAATTGTGCTTATTGATTATCATATTATTTGTTCTCTGTCTTTTGTCTTATATCTTATTATGATATCAATTTTAGCCTTTACTCTTATATTCGGATCGGATTTAAATAATGTGAAAAGGTGGGTGGTGATATTTGGAATACCATTTCAACCATCTGAATTAACAAAAGTTGTATTAATACTCTTTTTAGCATTTTTGTGTAACCATTTTAAAAATAAACTTGATAAATTATTTATACTATTTATTCTTGCTGCAGTTGTAGCATTACCCATGGTATTAATTTTGCTAGAGCCTCATCTGAGTTCCAGTTTAGCTATATTGTTTGTTTTTTGTATCATAGTGTATTCCTCGGGAATTAGTTATAAGGTAATTGGTGTAGCTCTTGCATTAATTTTACCGGTAGTAGCAAGTATATTTATCGGAATAGCTCTATTTAATATTAACATTCCATTTGTTGAGAAGTACCAGGTGGAGAGAGTTTTATCATTTTTATCAGCTGATGAAAGTGACAGTTTATCTGGAGATTATCAGCAAATCCAATCTATTGAAGCGATAGGTTCAGGTGGACTTCATGGTAAGATGATATCTTCAGATGGTGATCAAAATAGAAAGTATAGTAGTATATATGCGAAAGAAAGTGATTTTGCTTTTGCAATTGTTGGTGAAGAGTTTGGATTTGTAGGGAGTTTATTTATAATAATTCTTTATGCATTATTGATAATCAGATGTTTGATAATATCTTCCCGTTCTTCAGATTATATGGGGAAACAGATATGTATAGGTGTATCTGCTTATCTAGTATTTCAGATTTTTGTGAATGTTGGCGTAGCAACAAATCTTTTACCGAATACAGGTCTTCCATTGCCATTTATAAGCTATGGACTTACTTCATTAATCAGTTCGATGATTGCGGTTGGGTTAGTGTTAAATGTTGGGGTTAGAAAAAAGTAAAATCTGATTTGTCTCAATTCATTTTAAATAATATTTAAAACAAATTGTAAATGCTCTTTTAGATATGAACGGTATGAATGGAATTGACGTACTAAGGGGTACTCAAATCTCCTAAAACAAAAAATCCCCAGAAGCTTTGAATTCTCATAGTTTCTAGGAAAATTAGTTAAGTGCGAGACGGGATTCGAATTCTATCCCTTCGAAAAAATTCTGATAGAAAGGGACTTTCCAGCACATCCAATTTTTATGTACTCAATGGGGTACTCAAAAACAACATCAGATAGTTTCTTTAAAAATGTATCTCATTTGGAAATGCCTCTTTTCGCATTATACTCCACATTTTATCGATATAGGAGAGTGTATAATAATTTTCATAATAATGATAATAAAAAGCACCTTTCATTGTCATTTTATATACACCATTTTCCACTTTTACAAATCCAAATATTTTTGCAAGCCAAAGTTCTAATCCATAAGCATTCTTGAGTGGTTTCTTAAAAAAAGCTTGAAAATCATGAGAGGAAATTTTTGTACTGTATGCAGTCCAAAATAAATAATAAATCATTCTCTGTCTTTCTGTAAAGCGTATTGTCAAGGATGTCGGCAGTTTATTCTCTGCTATTCTTTTTTCGTATTCGTCGACCGAAAACGTATTTATTTTAAACTGGTCTTTTAAAAGGGTTGTTGCCGAACAGCCAAAGCCTAAAAAATTATCCCTTGTCATAGAAGAGTATTTAGCATTTCCATTGTTGGAAAAAGTCCAAATAGAATCTCTATGATAACCTTTGCTTTCACAGTATAAGGTGATTTCATCAAGGAGTTTTCTTTTTTCCTTCTTACGCATAGCAGGAATTGCGCTGTCGGTAAAAGAAAAATCTATAAATGGATAAATAGCAATATGATTTGCTCCATTTGCAAAAGCCATATCTATATCGGACTTTAAATCGTCTATACGTTGCTCAGGAAGTGCAAAGATAAAATCCATTGATACGGTTTCAAGCTTTACTTCGTCCAAAGCCTTGAACATTTTAGAGTAGTCGGTGCTTGTTCTTCCCAACACTTTAAAAATTTGTTCTGAAACGACTGTATACCTATACTGATTTTAGTAATACCAATTTTATTTAATTTAAATAGATTATCAACCGTGACATTCTCGGGGTGAAGTTCTAAGCCAATCCCCTTGGTAATAATGAAGTGCTCATTAATAGCATCGATAATTTCTTGCAGCCTGTCAATAACGAGAGCAGGTGTTCCACCGCCAAAATAAAGACTTGTCACTTGCTTTCTACCGCTGTTTGGACCTGCTACAGTATGAATTTCTCTTATAAGATAATCAATATATTTTTCGCAGCGTTCTTTGTTATATTTTTCTTTGCAATAAGGGCAAAATGAACAGATGTTTTTACAAAATGGGATATGTATATAAAGCCCTAACTGCTCTGCAGGTTGATAGGAAAGCATTCGGTCATATTCATTTTTGAACTGGAATGGCTTAAATGACCGTGTAAGACACATTCTTGTCATAACTGTAATTAGACTCATTTCTACCTCTTAAATATATTTTAGATATGTATTTAACATTTCAAGCATAATTTTTGGCTTGCCCTTAAACAAAAGAGTATATTCTGCAACAAAAAAGTATCCACACTTTTCGCACAAATGCGGAATATCAATACACCTTCCACAAGTGCTTATTTTTCCATTTTCGATTACAACACACTGATAGCAAGGAGTTGGAAAGCTGTTGTTTATGATAAATGGAAACGCATTTTTTAAATTAAATACAGGTACACCCTCGTCCATCATCTGCGATATAACATCACAGCACTGCTTTTTTTCGTCTTTAGATAGAGCAAGCTTTATCGTATCGGGGTATGGTGTATGAAAGTTAAAGGATACGGCACGAACATTTTTATTAGATTTCGCAGTATAGCAAACGTCTTTTATTGTATCTTTATTTATCTGATTAACCGCCATATAAAAGCAAATATTATTTGATGTGGCTTTTTCAATGTTCTGCATAATGGTATCGTATGTATTGCCACGAATTTCATTGTGTTTCTCTTTGTCGCCGTCAAGACTAATAAGTATTAAATCCGCCTCGGGTAAATCAATTGGAAATGTTCCGTTTGTTACGGTATTTACAATTAAAAATCCCATCTTTTTTGCTTCTATTACTAAATCTCTTAAGGATTTATCCCCATCCTGCCACATAAACGTTTCCCCGCCACAGAAAAACAGAATACGCACACCCATTCCATAAAGCTTTTCCATTTCTGCTTTAATCTGTTTATAAGGGTGGATTATTGTTGAAATATTATTAACCGAGCAGTGTTTACAGGATAAATTACATTTATCTGTTAAAATTACTGTACCGAGGATTGGCTTTTTCTGCCGAAACAAAACAGTCATAATTCCAAAATTAGTAAAATATATAAATGATGATACTTTCATCAAACTCACCTCTTGTTATATAAACTTGTTCACTGATATAAAGGGTATATCCAGTCCCAACGAGGTTAAAAGAAGAAACAAAGCGCTAACAGCCAATACAATTTTCGATTTTTGGCTATCTAATAAATATCTGTTTTATTTTACCACACCAATTACATCCAATCAATTATTTTTATTATCTTCTTAATACAATAACGGCTACACGTCACATTTTGAATAAAAATGTATGGGTAAACGATTATTGGATTATTTTTTTATATTTATTAATTTCTTCAGATATCACACGTTAGATTCGTTCATATTATGTTTGTTCAAAAATTATGACGAAAGGAGAAATAAACAAATTGAGTTTTGTTAATTTATTTTAACAAAACAAAATGAGTTGAAAGGATGGAAGAACATCCTTGTGCTTAATAATTATCTCAAGAGGAGATATCACCATGCGACTCCGCCAAAGAAAAGAAATCTTGGAAATACTGTATCCGCTGTGGATAGAGAAGCGCAAGGGCCTGAACCTAAGTAGTAGGACGATTCAGAGAAACCGGAACCACTGGGAGATTAATATGAAAACACGAAAATCATCAGGAAATCCATTGACAGAATCTAAGTCGAGGACATCGAGGACTATTTTCATGGATGTATCAGAGAATACGATTTGACCAAGAAAGAGCTGGACAATATGAAGCTGATTTTCAAAGACCTTTTGAAGTATGCGAAGAAGGGTATGCCAATTGAAGACATCCGCTGGTATCTAGGACACACAATGACATCGCCACTACCCGCAGCTACATATTGAATAATCAAGGGAAGCAGAAAACATCAAATCAAATATTAAATGCGCTTTCCAAGATGAATGGAAGTAACGTACTCATGGGTACTCAAAACTCCAGAGACGAAAAATCGCCAGAAGCCTCATAAATAAAGGACTTCTGACGAATTAGGAAGAGCGCGAGACGGGATTCGAACTAAAATCCCATCCTAAAAATGCTGTAAAGAAAGGGTTCTATCCACTTCTGATTTATGTGCACATAATAGTTCACATATTTTTTATGTTGTTTACTTTGGTAATGCGTCACTAAATGCGATAGTCATAACTCCTTTCTGTTGCGCCTCTGTTAATGGCTTAAGTATGCCTCTTTCAAGCAATTCGTCAAGCACCATAATTTTGTTGATATTCATACATGAATAATACTCTACAAGTTTGTGCATATGTTTCGGATAATACCTCTTTTCAATTTCGTACATAATGTGAATCTTTTCTTTTATGTAACAAATCATACTATCTGGATAAGCTGGTAACAATTTATGAACATCATTGCTCCATCCATTAACTTTATTATTCTCATCTATACAAACTTTTGCCACAACGACATTAATTGTATCATTTCCATTTTTATTTATTAACAGGCCTCTTTTATAAAGTCTTCGGAATTTTTCAAGAGTTGCTTCGTTTTTATCCATTTTACCTGTCATAAATAGATAAAGGTATTCATAATCGCTAGTTAAATTATCGCGCCAACCAAATTCCCTTAAGTCATAATCTGTACTAAACTGCCATGAAGCAACTGGATAATGCGACGAATCTCTTGTCATATCTCCGCATGCATTATAATGAACATTAGCAGCTAGTTCTTTTTCTGCATCATAAACAGAGGCATGAGCAATATAGTCTCCTCCATCTTTCCTTTTTACTCGATAATGAGTACCATCTAATAGACTTGAATCACTGAAAGAGTTAAGCCAATGTTTATTACCTAAAGACATCGTTATTAATGACCATAATAAAAATCGAAAATCATTATCAGGAACATATATATCTAGTTTTTGATAGTCATAAAATTTACTTTCTAGCAAAGGTACATATTCATCGCAGATTCTTCCTACAATTTCTTTTTGGATGATATTTAACTCGTCAAGGGCTTTCTGTGGTAGGTTATCAATTTTTATATTTGTTAAATACTTATTTGCACTAAGCTTATCAAGGAAGCCATATTCTTCAAGAATGTCAACTTCGTCCTCAATATATACTGGAGATACGCCTAATTCTGCTGCTATCTCAGCTACTGTTTTAGCAGCAAAATATGCTGAATATGCTATATTCTGTCGCAATTTTGTATTTAAGAAATCTGATGTATCTCCCTTATCATCAGCCCAGCCATTATGACCCATATTACAAAATCTTATAGGTTTTATTCCTAACTCACCACTATTTCTCATCTTTTCCATTCCTTCTTTCACAAGATTTTTAGCATCATGTAGATGCCATTTGACAGTCCCTTCCGGAAGATTTAATGCGCGACTTATAAAAGAAATCTTTTTGTTTTCAAAATAATACATATAGATAATCTCTCTTTGAGTTCTACTAAGCCATGAAATTTCACGTTTTAACAGCTTGTATTCCTCACTTTGCATTATCTCTTTTGTTAAATCAACATCCGATGTAATTTCCATGTCATCAATTGTAAGATTGCTATTACGCTTTATTTCCTTTACATATCTTGCATATACACCATATGCTATACGATATAAGTAACCTTCCCAATTGCAAATATCATCAACCTTGAGAAGAGTTACATACACTTCAAGCACTATTCTTGATGCTAGTTCCTCAGCCTCTTCAAGTGTATATGTCTTAGAAAGTGCAAAGCCATAAAACTTTTTTTGAAATTTTTCTATCATTTTGTCAGCAAAAATCTTATCCATTGGGTTACCTCTTTTGAAAGCTTTCATTTTTTTGACTGTCATATATATAGTGTATTGGTTAATAAAAAAGGTTGGAAAAAATTACGTAAAATTATCTATTTGACTCAATTTATAGTAGGCGCGTAGTTCTGCTATATCTTCGGTTATAATCAAAGCCGCATTGTTTTGTATGTCAAGTATGCGCCATTCATATCTGTCGAATATTATTTTATCTCCTACTTGCATATCTATCTCCCTGTAACATTCAAAATATAAATAATCTCCATTTGCAACATCTGATTTATTATTTGTGGGTCACTCTTTAAATTAGAATTTTATTTCTCTTTCTCACAGAAACCAATAACTGAAAATATCAATCCCAAAATTCCACTATCAACCCTAAAACGTCCACACCTCTCCATTCAGACTGAATTGCTACATAAATACATAATGGGAAATTCGTTTGCTCGGCAAATTGGAATTTCTTAAGCTTCACATAATGCTTATACTATTCGCTTATAATGAAAATTGGCGAGGAGTTTAATAGTGTTGTTTATGTTGTAGTAACAA
>JAQSYS010000084.1 GCA_029256005.1 Sedimentibacter sp. | reverse complement strand
TTCTCCTGTGCCATATCTATCATGTAATGTCTTTGTGATTGCTGCTGTTAAAGTAGTCTTACCATGGTCAACGTGGCCAATTGTTCCTATATTAACATGCGGCTTATTTCTTTCAAATTTTGCTTTTGCCATTTAAATTTCCTCCTGGAATATTTATTTTTTTATAATTTATTTTGGAGCTTACGAGCAGACTCGAACTGCTGACCTCTTCATTACCAATGAAGTGCTCTGCCACCTGAGCTACGCAAGCATTACGTCAAAGCTTAAATTTGTCAATGTACATTATACCAACAAAAATAGAATAAATCAATAGAAAAAATCAGTCTAAATTATTTTAATTAGTTCAAACTAATAAAAATGACTAAATAAATTTATTTAGCCATTTTATCAACTCATTAATTTTTCCTTGTTACAGTGAATCTTTTTTCTTATTCTTTGTAATGCATTATCTATGGATTTGACATTTTTATTAAGCTCAAGGGAAATTTCCTCATAACTTTTGCCCTTTCCATATTCAGATAATACCGTTCTTTCAAACTTAGTTAATAATTCCGTAGCTTTATTGTAGTAATTATTCCTTTCTTCTTCACATATTAGCAAGTTTTCAGGATTAAAGCTTTCCAAATCTGCATATTCATCTAATAGCGTCACTTCTTCATTATCATTAGTGAAATAATCATAAAACGAAATAGATTTGTATGTTTCATATGGTTTTGTTTTTCTTATTGCAGTAATTACTTGTCTTCTGATACAAACCTCCGCATAGGTTCTAAAACTGTTTTCATGATTTTCATCATAACCGTTAACAGCTTTAATAAGTCCTATCATGGCTTCCTGAATTAAGTCATCGATGCTTCCACCTACAATAAAAAAAGAACTGGCAATTCTTTTTATTATAAATGAGTATCTTTTATACAGGCATCTCTCTGCTTGCTCATTTCCATCTTTTATCTTGCGGATTAGCTCCACATCTGAAAATATATCATATTCCTCTTTATAATAATTCAAATTATTATAAATGCTTATTGAACTTATCATTGACATATTATCTCCAGCTGAATATTAATATAATTTTAATAGATTATTAATTGTATTTTAATTAATCTTATGAAAATTATATTAATTTTTACATTATATGTCAAGACACTAAATATTTCTTCTAATTCTTTCAAGCTTTTTTAATGTTTCCGAGTCGATTACCTGGTCTATATTTGTTCCCTTTTGTCGAGGCTTGTCGGTTTTTGTCCGAATGTCTCTTTTAGTATCCTCGAGCATTAAAATCATTTCCTGAGCAGAAATTCGCGTCCCTCCTCTGGAAATCACTATTTGCTGTATTGCTGAATCCGATGTTGCAACCTGAACATGTTCATATCTCCCTATCTTGTCCAGTTGTTTTTCAATATAGCTGTCAGCAGTTTCATGCTCCTTTGTATAAATTACCTCAACTCCTGAAATAACTTCCTTTTTTTCAACGCTGCCCTTTACGAGATGTGCATCAAAAACAACTATGACTTTTATACCTCTATATGCCTGGTATTCAACTAAAAGTTCAATAAGCTTATTTCGTGAGTTCGCTATATTTCTTGATATATCTCTGTAATAGCTCCACTGATTTATTATGTTATAGCCATCAATATAGAGATATTCTTTTTTTGTTCTTGGCATATCAAATGCACCTTTGCTTCATCACTTCGTATATAATGATGGATGCAGCACAAGAAGCATTTAATGAGTTAATTTTGCCCTTCATAGGTATCTTAACCAGATTATCACATTTTTCTTTTATCAGTCTACCTATTCCGGAGCCCTCACTTCCTATTACAAGCCCTACCGGTGTATCGAATTTCTCATCATAGACATTTTTTCCATCCATGTCAGCACCATAAATCCACAAACCTTTTTCTTTTAATTCTTCTATGGTTTGGCTAATGTTTGTAACTCTTGCAACAGGCAGATATTCAATTGCTCCTGCAGATGATTTAGCTACTACTCCATTAACCTGTGCAGCTCTTCTTTTTGGAATAATTACTCCATGTGCTCCTAAACATTCTGCAGTCCTAATTATTGCGCCCAAATTGTGTACGTCTGTTATTTCATCAAGTATGATTACAAAAGGTTTTTCACCTTTGCTTTTTGCATAGTCAAGTATGTCATTAATGTCTTTATACTCATATTCGATTGCTTCAGCAATTACACCTTGATGTCTTTTATTCTCGCTTAATCTATCCAATGTTGCTTTGTCAACATTCTTAACAAGAATATTCTTTTCCTTTGCTAGCTCTGTTATTTTATTTAATGAACCCTGTGCTGCTTCTTTGCTGATTAAGATGGTATCTATACCTGTATCACTTTTCAATGCTTCTAGAACAGGATTTCTTCCTTCAATTATTCTCATTTTTTTCTTCCTTTTCATTAAGTATTTCTATTACTTTGTTAAACAGTTCAATCAGTCTGTCAAGTTCATTGTTTAAATACAAGTAACCAAACAAAGCCTCAAAGCCTGTCGCATATCTGTAATCCATCAATTCAGCATTCTTTGGAGATGATGTCACCTTTGCATTTCTGCCTCTTTTAACTATCCTTTTCTCATCTTCAGTCAGCTGAGCATCAAGCTTATTGATTAAAAAAGCCTGTGCATTAGCTTTGACGAATTTTATTGCAAGCTTGTGCATTTTATTAACGTTTGTGTCATGACTTTTAATTATATAGCTTCGTACCAAAAGTTCATAAACAGCATCACCTGCATAAGCAAGCTGTGCAGGTGAATACATGATTTTATTTTGATTGCTTGGATTTATTTCATTTACTAATCTTATTAATTCATTGTCATTATCTAATTTATTTTCTTCCAATTTACACCCTGTCTTGTATCCTCCAGCATGATGCCTTTTTCCAACAACTCTGCTCTTATTGCATCTGCCAGCTGGTAGTTCTTATTTTTCTTAGCTTCCTGTCTGTTTTGAATCATTTCTTCAATATATTCAGCCATTTCATCATGAACTTCATTTACTTCTTCATCCTTTAATAAATCCAGTGACAATAACTTATCAAAATCTTCTATTAATTTAATCTTTTCGCTGTTGGTGACTTCATCCGCTTTCAATAAATTAAATAGTACCGTAATTGCATTGGCAGTATTTAAATCATCTTCAAGGCAATTCTTGAATTCTTCCTTATATTTAATAGCTTCTTTTGATAATTCCATTTCAGAAATGTCTGCATTGTCATTAATGCTCCTGATTCTGCTTTTCAATTTCATGTATGCATTTTCTGCAGAAGCAAGTGAATCAAATGAAAAAGCTAACTGCTTTCTGTAATGAGAGTTTAAAGCATAATATCTGTATGACAATGGATTGAATCCTTTTTTCTCTAGTAATGAAAGAGTTAAGAATTCACCCTTTGACTTGCTCATTTTGCCATCTTGGTCAATCAAAAATTCACTATGCCACCAATATTTAACCCAAGGTTTCCCAGTGTAGCTTTCTGTTTGTGCAATTTCATTTGTATGATGAACTGGGATGTGATCTACACCACCACAGTGAATGTCCATTTGTTCTCCAAGATTTTTCAAGCTTATAACAGAACATTCAATATGCCATCCTGGATAACCAACGCCCCATGGCGAATCCCATTTCATTGCTTGATTTTCAAATTTTGATTTTGTAAACCAAAGCACAAAGTCCTGAGGATTCTTTTTATGTACGTCAATAGAAACCTCCTCCCTAGAAGCGGTTTTCAACTGTTCTAAATCCATTCCCGATAATTTTGTATAATCTTCTACCTTTGTTATATCAAAATATACATTACCGTTAGCCATGTATGTATATCCCTTTTCTTCAAGACCTTTTATAAATTCTATGTATTCATTAATATAATCAGTAGCCTTTGCCACAATATCTGCTTTTTTAATGTTCAATTTTTCTATATCTCTGAAAAAAGCATCTGTGTAATGCTGTGCAATTTCCCACACAGTCTTATTTTCTCTTTTTGCTCCCTTGAGCATTTTGTCTTCGCCTTCATCAGCATCTGATTCTAAATGTCCAACGTCAGTGATATTCATTACTCTTTTAACATTATACCCTAGGTATCGCAATGTTTTTTCAAGAATATCTTCATGTATATACGTCCTTAAATTTCCCAAATGTGCATAATTATATACAGTTGGTCCGCATGTGTACATTTTTACCAAATTTTCATCTATAGGTTTAAAATCTTCAATTGATTTAGATAGTGTATTATAAAGTTTCATAAGAATCTCTCCTCTTCGTACTTTAAATCATTATATAATACGCAAATGATTGTATCAAGCAATATTTTTCTAATTGTTTCCTTAATGTAACAAGACTGTAATGGTTATTTTGTCGAAAAATGTTAAAATATTGTTACTGATGAATATTAAAACAAAGGGGGCAGCATGAAAAAGTTATTGTTTTTTATTATTGCTATATTAATAATATCCGGTTCATCAATTTATGCTGATACAATCGGATACACAAATATATCTGATATTGCACTATATAAGAATAATGATTATTCTTCCAATATTTCCGATGTATTAGACTTAAATACAAGACTTGATATTATTAAAGAAAAAAATGAATGGTACAATGTCAAAACATCAAAAGGCAGCTCGGGTTGGATTGAAAAATACTTTGTGACGGTTCCTGCACAAAAATTTGTTTCAAACAACACAGGCTATAATGTAAACATACGAACCTCTCCTACCACTCTTTCTAAAACGGTTGGTCAATTAAAACCCGGAGAAAAAGCAAAATACATAGATACATATCACAGCTGGCATATAATTGAATACAAGGGTAAGGAATATTATATAGCAAGCTGGCTTGCAGACATAGAATACGACGCTTCGCAGGAAATTTACCTGCTATATGACAAAATTAATATAAGAGAAAAATCTAGCATAAGCAGCAATGTGCTTGCACAAGGAAACAAATACGATTCTTTTAATGTTATCGGTGAAAATAACGGTTGGTATAAAATTAAACTTGATGATGGAAGCACAGGCTATGTTGCAGGATGGCTGACAACATACAACAAAAACTATTATTCAGATGGAAATCTTGGACATAAGAAAACAATAGATGACTTAAACCTAAGATCCGGACCTTCAACTAAAAACGAAAAGGTTCAGACGTTAAAGAAAGGTGCAATTGTTAATGTTGTAGGCTCAGATAATGGATGGGACAAAATAGTTACTCAAGAAGGCTTAGTTGGTTGGTGTTCTGGTGACTTCCTTAGTGAAATCAATCCCTTGTCAGGCAAAGAAATCCTGCTGGATCCCGGTCATGGCGGAAAGGACCCAGGCTCCATTAGCAATTCAGGAAAATTCGAGAAATATGTAAACCTTGAGATTACACTTAAGTTAAAGGATCTCTTAGAATCCTTGGGAGCAAAAGTGTATTTGACTAGAAATGGTGATTACTATATTAAAAATAAGGAAAGAGGGCAAATGGCAGATAAGCTTAATGTCGACATACTGTTATCCATACACCACAATTCTTTAAATAACAGCGACTACTTCGGCTTATCAACATATTATAACACCATAAAATACAAAGATACAAGGTACGGATACGACTTAGCCGAAGATATTTATTTAAATGCCATAACAATAAACGGGGTGTACAGAGACGGAATCCTAGATCGCAACTTTGAAGTTCTGAGAGAAACAAACACTCCAGCAGCGCTTATAGAAATAGGGTTTATGTCTAACCCTCAAGAAGAAATGAACATCCATAACGGAAGTTTCCAGGATATCATGGCAGAGAAAATTGCAGATGGAATAATAGATTATTTTGAACAATAAAAATTGCTAAAGGGACGCTTATGCGTCCCTTCTATATGCTATTCTTTAACCATTGTACCACTTTCGTTCATAAACAGTTCAGTAAATAATTCAACAATTATGTCTTCCTTCACAGCAATAGACAATATTTTATTATGCTTTACAAATGCCGGTACATTTTTGGTAAATGAAACAGGATTTTTTTGAAATTCACCAATAGCAAGATTCAAAAAATCAATTGAATTGTATATTTTAAATCTTTCAATATTCAATTTTTCAGCAATTCTCTCAGCCAGACGTATACTTATATCCTCATAATCAGCTCTTCCCTTCATATCAAGAATATTTTCAATTCGAGGCATAATTTTTTCAAACAATACTCTGTCAATGCTTACATCATCAAATCCCAGAATACTTGCAACGCTCTTAATTTTGTTTTTATTGCTTATTAAAAAGTTTAGCATCAATTCAATGAAATTACCTTCATAAGGAATGCAGTAATACTTAAAACCCTTCAACTTCTTAAATACTTTCATGGTGTCATAGTAACCAAGCTTTATCAAGATTTCTGCTTTTTCTCTATTGAAATCCAAAGCACCAAGCATGCTGCCCAAACTTCCGTCAGCCGGTTGAATATATGTAATTTTTACGTTCTTTTCCTTGACTCTTCTAATAATGCCAACTGCCATAGTGCGTACAGCAATGATGTCCTTATATCCTTTTTTACTAAGAAGGTTTATAGGAAGATTGTTGTAAAAACCTCCATCCAGATATTTCTTACCATCCACTTCCTCCATTTTAAATGCTGGTAGATTAGCTGAGGCTATTAAAAAGTCAATTAATTTCCCTTTTGGAATATCTTCTTTATAAAGCTCCAAAGGCTTTTTTGCGGTCAAATCTACTGTTACAATTCCAAAATCAATATTTGAATTAAATACCTTTTCTTCATCAATATATGTATCAAACAAAGCACGTATCTTTGTAGTGTCCAGCCCTCTATTATTTAATATTTCCTTCGACTGATGTAGCAGATAAGAAAAGTTTATTTCCTGGAGATTTAAATTTTTCAAATCCACGATTGCTTTTTCATCTAAATCAAATAATTCAGAGGAATTGATGTTATACCATACCTTCTCTAATAAGTCATAGTCTCCTTGAACCATCATAGCACCGTTTATGGCACCTATTGAAGTCCCGGCTATTCCCCCTATTTCTATCCCAAGCTCTTTTAAAGCTTTAAAAGCCCCAACGTGGTATGCGCCCTTCGCGCCTCCGCCCTCTAATACTAATCCATACATATTAATCCCCTACTCAATTGACAATAATTTTACTGCACTAACACCTTT
>JAQSYS010000368.1 GCA_029256005.1 Sedimentibacter sp. | reverse complement strand
TCTCTAATCTTATCCAGTTCTTCCTGATTGATATCAAATGAAGTACCCAGACTTTCTATTTTAGTGTTAACAAAGGTTTCAGGCATTCGGTAATTATATTTGGTGAATCCAGCCAGTTCATTGAATTTATACTCGTCACGAATAGTTTCTTCAGCCATTTTATCAAGCCAGTTTAAACCTAATTCAAAACCATGACATCCATTGACCAAATCAACTAATAACTGCTTGTGTTTTCCAATTGCTGCCCTGGTGAACATACATATTCCCATGCTGTCCAGTACAGCCATAAGCTGCTGAGCTTCAAATGATGCTTCTGCCCAACCCTTATCAGTTTTGACAACTGGTCCGTATGTATGATCCGCTCCCATAGGTGTAGTAGCAAAGGTAACACCCATACCCTTTATGGCTCTAGGATCATATGCAGGCATCGCCTGACCATTGACTGAAGGTATATGCTTAACACCAAGAACTTTTCCTGTTGTTAAGGCACCTGCTCCAAGCAGTTTCCCCATTATTGTATCGTTTTTTATATCATCCATTAAATTAAACGCAGCTTTTTCATCACCAAAATCAGCTAAGCCGGCTTCCATAGCAACACCTATTGCAGCTCCGGTTTCAATGGTGTCTATACCAAAATCATTGCAGAATGCATTTAATCTTGCTATTGTTTCCAAATCTCCGATGCCTAAATTGGAGCCTAAAAGTCCAATTGTTTCATATTCTAAAGGAGATACGATAGTATGACCTTCTGCATCAGGAACCACATTTGAACATTGTATTACACATCCAGGCATGCAGGCATGAGTGTTCCTTCCTTCTCCTCCTCTTACCTTTATGAAATCATAGAGATTTTCTCCAGAAATTTCATCAGCATGTTCAAACTTTTCCCCTCTAAAGTTTCTCGTAGGAAGCCCTGTCAAATCATTTGTTACTCTCACAGTAGCGGAAGTTCCCAATGTCCTGTAGCTTATGGTGCTTGGTGCATCGTTGATTATGGCTGTATATTCCTTTAATGCAGAAGTAAATTTATTCTTATCAGCGATTTCAACTTTACCCTTTTCTGTTACAACTATACCCTTTATTTTTTTCGAGCCCATTACTGCTCCAAGACCGCCTCTTCCTGAATACCTATTTGGCTTCTTCTCTTTATCTGTAGTTGCAATGCCGGCAATGTTATATTGTCTTTCACCAGCAGGGCCGATGCATGTTATAGAACATTCAGGATACAATTTAACCATTTCTTCACAAAATTCAAAGGTTCCCATTCCTGAGTATATATCTGCAGGTTCCAAGCTGCAGCTGTCCTTTGAAATCTTTATGTAATGCCATTTATCGTCCTCTGGAATATCTTCAACAATAACTGCTTTTATTCCAAGTTGTGCAAGCCACATGGCAGTAATTCCGCCGCCGTTACTTTCTTTGATACCGCCTGTCAGCGGGCTTTTGGCTCCAATGCTGATTCTGCTTGCACTTGAAACTAATGTTCCTGTCAAAAGGCCATTAGCAATTATAAGTTTATTTTCTCTTCCAAGAGGTTCACACTTCGGATTTACTTCGTTTAACAATATCTTTGAAATTAAACTTTGAAATTAAACCTCTGCCTCCTGTTTTTAAATATTCTTCAGATGCTTTTTCATATGTAATTTCTTTAGTTCTTGTGTTTATTCTTAATATTTTATCCAAATATTCACCTCATGTATAAAAAGATAGTATTTAATACTATCATTTTATAGATTATTGTTCAAGGCTATAATTATTTAATGGAAATTTAATTGTAACTTCTGTTCCATTGCTTTCCTCGCTGTCAAGCTCAATAACACCGTCATAAAGCTCCGTTATATGCTTTACAATTGATAAGCCTAAACCTGTTCCTCCAGTTTCCTTGGAACGGCTTTTGTCAACTCTGTAGAAACGTTCAAATATTCTATCCTTATGCTCAGCTGGGATTCCGAAACCTGTATCTTTTATATTTATAATTATCAAATCATCCGATTTGTCTATATTAACTTCCACAGATCCGCCGCTTTTATTGTACTTTATACTATTGTCCACAAGATTGTATAAAAGCTCATTCATATAATTTTTATTTGCTTTCATAAAGGCATCCTGAGCATTCAACTCCAATTTAACATTTGAACCTTCTGCTTTTGACCCTAATACTGATACGACATACTGAGCTGTTTCCTTTAAGTTGACTATCGGATTTTCTTCTATATCAAACTTTTCTTCTATTTTAGAAAGCCTCATAATATCTTCAATTAAGGAAATCAGTCGTAATCCTTCTTTATATATCATTCCGCTGTATTTTTGTATACTTGGAAGATCAGTTATAAACCCTTCCTTTATCATTTCTGCAAAACCATTCATTGTTGTTAGGGGAGTTTTTAACTCATGAGAAACATTAGCTGAAAATTCACTTCTCATGATTTCTGCATCTTTCTGCATTGTAACATCTTCTATTAAAATTAACAAACCTGCTACCTTCGTACTATTTTGTTCTTTAACAGGACTGAAATAGTATCTGAAATATTTTTTATTGCTGTCTGTATCATAAACAATGTGTTTGTTATCTTCTAATGCATCATCAATTCTTTCCAATATTTCTACATTTCTAGTAAGCTCTAAAATATTTCTTTTATTTCTTAAATTAAATTTGTCATTTCCTACCATATGCCTTCCACTGGTGTTTATGGAAAGAATATT
>JAQSYS010000083.1 GCA_029256005.1 Sedimentibacter sp. | reverse complement strand
ACAAGCACTACTGAACTCATGGGTCCTGCATCCTTTTCTGCTACGCTGAACATTGTAATGAAAATATTTTTGATTATTTCACCTAATAAGCAGATAGCCCCTCCAAAAATAAATGCCCATATGCAATTTTTAAGCATTTTGTTTTTTGGCGTATATTCATCAACTACCTGCTTATAGCTTTCTTTATCGTACTTCATCTACTCCTCCTACAGCAAAACTGCACTTTCAGGTATTTTTTTCAAAGATTTGTCTATACTGTTTCCAAAATAAATAGCTGAAAAGCTAATAAATAAAATTATAACTAATAAAAAAATCTTTTTTTTCATATTAATCACCTCAATAGTATTATTTACAAAAAATAAAAATGGATACTAAAAAAAAGCACTATATGTGCCTTTTTTTATATTTAACGTAAAATTTTCTCAGTGACTATTTGTTCTTGAGCGCAATTTATATTTGTAATTTCAACCTAAAAAATCATTATATTATTTTATATTATTTTATTTTATTTTTCATTTATTTTTTTTCTCATTATAACCTTTGTTCCAACTTCTTTTTCTGATAATACAACAACTTCATCCATATATGATTCCATTACAGCAAAACCCATTCCTGATCGTTCTAACTCTGGCTTTGTCGTATATAACGGCTCTTTGGCTTTCTCTACATCCATTATTCCGCAGCCGTAGTCTTCAATTATAATCTCAACCACCTGCCCCTTAATTCTGCAAGAAATTTCTATTTCACCCACAATATTTTCATAACCATGAATGACAGCATTAGTAACAGCTTCTGACACAGCAGTCTTTATATCATTTATTTCACCGATAGTAGGATTTAAAATGGAACAGAATGCTGCAACTGCTGATCTCGCAAAAGATTCATTTATAGATAAGCTTGGTATTTTAAAAATTACATAATTATTTTGCATTTTATCCCCCTATTTAATTTCAATTATTTTTCCTATGCCGCTCATGTCAAGAATTTTTCTTACCTTCTTATTGGCATTAATAATTTCAATTACTCCATTTCTTTTTCTTATTGCTTTGTAACGTCCGATAACAAAACCGATTCCTGAGCTGTCAATGAAATCAAGGTTTTTAAAATCTATGACTATTTTATTAAATTTTCCTTTACTAATTTTTTCATCAATCATTACTCTTGATTCATCTGCGCTATGATGATCCAATTCTCCTTTGAGTCCGATTGTTAAGACTTGTCCAGATTCAATAAATTCTAAATTCACTCTTCTCAAATCCTTTCTAATTAATAATGTACAAGCTATTATACAATTAATTAAAGGATTTTGCTTTGACTTCTTTTGTTGATATTTGTCGATTATTATTTTATTTTCAGGTTTTTACGTATTTATATATGGAAGCATTATTGAAAATTCAGAACCCTTTCCAACAGTGCTCTTCACCTTTATTTTTCCTTTATGTCCAAGAACAATTATTTTAGCAATAGAAAGTCCGAGCCCATGTCCCCCTATTTCCTTACTTCTTGATTGTTCTGCTCTGTAAAGTCTATCAAATATTTTTTCTAAATCCTTCTTTTCAATCCCTATACCGGTATCTTCAACCTTTATTACATAAAAATCATCTTGGATGAAACCAGATACCATAATGTAACCATCAAAAGGAGTAAACTTTATAGCATTGTCAATAAGTATTCTTATAGCCTGTTTTACTCTGTTTTTATCAGCATAAATATTTGCGTCATCATAAAACTGAAAATAGAGCTTATGTTTCGAGTCGATCATTTTCGTTTCTTTTTCAATTTCATTTAATATCGCGCTTATTTTAAAATCTTCTTTTGTGTATATCAATGAGCTTTTATCGCTTCTTGCTATGAACAACAACTTTTCAATCAAATCCTGCATGTTTTCCGTCTCATTCTTTATTGCAGTTATTGATTCTTCAAGCACAGCTCTGTCATTTTTCCCCCACCTATCAAGCATGTTTACATATCCCTTTATGACAGCTATTGGAGTTCGTAGTTCATGTGACGCATCTGAAACGAATTGCTGTTGTGTTTTATAACCTTCCTCAATTCTATCCATCATTTCATTAAAGGTTTGGGATAACTCTTTTAATTCATCCTGAGTTCCCTTAATATCCAACCTTGTATTGATATTATTAACTGTAATTGTCTTGGTTATTTCTGTCATATTTTTTATAGGACCAATCATTCTGTAACCGGTCCTAGAGACTATTGGTATGAATATTAATAAACCAAAAGCTCCTGAAACCATTACCAATAATGAAATTCTTGCTGCATCTCTTATAATTGATTCAGCATTATAGGTAACATTTAAATAATATTCTGAATTATCTTTGTAAAAACTCGTTGAATATATATATTCCTTATTATAAATCAATTCTTCAATTATTACAATTATATTGTCCGAGTATCTCTCTTGGTTATTTGAAGGATAGACCGGATCTAAGTTGCTATCGTATATTTCCACCGATTTAACACTTCTGCCTATATAATTGAAATTTGGGAATTCCTGAATGATTTCATCAACATCTTTACTTATTGTTTCAGTTTCAAATTTTTCAAACTCATACACTAAATATCCAACAGATGTAGTAACAGCAACTATCATGATAATTACTATATAAATTAAAAAATATGATGCAGAAATTTTAAAAGCAATAGAAAACTTAAGTCTTTTTAAAAGACTTATCATAAATTTTAATATAAATCTAAATGGAAATAAAATCAAGTTGAGCAATGCTTTAAATATTTTTTTTATCATAGTTTCCTTTAATCACGTATTATATAACCTACGCCTCTTACAGTTTCTATAAGATTTATATTATATTTTTGGTCAATTTTGCTTCGCAGATATCTTATATATACATCGATAATATTTGTGTCACCAAAATAATCATAGCCCCAAACCTTATCAAGAATTTTTTCTCTTGTTAATACTATGTTTTTATTAAGCATCATAAATTCCAAAAGTTCAAACTCTTTTTTTGTCAATTCAATAAGCTCTCCGTCAAATTCTACCTTGTAATTGTTTTTGCATAGTTTTAATCTTCCAATTTCGAGCGTGCCTAAGTCTGTCCTATCCTTGTTGCTTTTTGTTCTTTTCAATAGCACTCTAATTCTTGCCAAAAGTTCTTCAACAGCAAAAGGCTTTGTCATATAATCATCAGCACCAATGTCTAAACCAGTTACCTTATCTGAAATGTCATCCTTTGCAGTTAGCATGATAATCGGCACTTCAGATGTCTGTCTTAACCTTCTGCAAACCTCAATACCGCTTAATCCAGGCAGCATTAAATCCAGAATAATCAAGTCAACATCCTCTGCTTTTCCTTTTTCCAAACCATCTCGTCCATTATTTGCTATGTCAACTTCATAGCCTTCATATTTTAATTCAAGTTCTAAGAAACGAGCTATTTTTTGTTCATCCTCGACAATTAAAATTTTCTTTTTATCCATAGCAAAACCTCGTGTTTTCTTTTTATTATACTATTAATATATCCAAATATCAAACTAAACCTAAATCTTGAACAAATATTGCTAGTTATACAACACATGTAATTGACAACTATTTTTAAAGATGCATATACTAAAATATCATATACATATAAAGTTAGGAGGAGTTTAATATTTGATTATAAATAATAATTATAAGATATCTCAATCCTCTATTCCAGGGCAAATACTTGAAGGAGCTGTTATTATACCTGAAGAAATTGTTGTTCACATTGGTCATCCTGATGAAATATCACAAAACATCAAGGTACCATTCATTGATTATATAAAGAATGTAGCTTCAAGCGAATTGTATCCCACTTGGCACGAAAATGCATTAAGAGCTAATATTCACGCCATAGTATCTATTACATTAAACAGATACTTCACTGATTGGTACAGATCAAGAGGCTATGATTTTGATATAACAAGCTCCACGCAATTTGATCAGGCTTATTCTCCAGAAAGAGGAACCTTTGAAAACATAAATCAGTTAGTAGATGAAATATTTAATCAATATGTTGTAGGAGAAGGTAGAATTGAACCTTTCTACGCCCAATTTTGTGACGGCAGATTATCAAAATGCCAAGGTCTGTATCAATGGGGTTCTGTAGACTTGGCCAATGAAGGATATTCTCCCTTAGAAATCCTACAATATTATTATGAAGACAATATTTCCATTAAAACTGCTTTTATCGAAGAATCCATCTATAGATTTGAAAGTCCTCTAAAACTAGGGGATTCTGGTCTCGATGTTCTTAGAAAGGAATTACAGCTTGACAGAATATCTGAAAACTTCCCTGCAATTCCCAAAATAGATCCCATTGACGGGTACTATGATGAAACTACAGAAGCTGCAGTAAAGGAATTTCAAAGAGTATTTGACCTGCCTGTAACAGGTATTATTGATAAAAGCACATGGTATAAAATCACAAATATCACTACCGCCGTTAAAAAGCTTGCTGAAACCACTTCAGAAGGCATTTTGCTGAAACGCTTCGAAGAAATACTTTCAGGTGTACTTCTTGAAGGGGATGTTAGACCAAGAGTTGGACTTTTGCAATACTTTCTGGTAGTAATTTCGCTGTACTTTCCTGCCATCCCCGAAATTGCTATTACAGGAGTGTTTGATAATCAAACCAGACTGGCTGTTATAGAATACCAAAAAACCATGAATATACAACCAACCGGTTTAGTGGATCTAGAAACCTGGGAAAGCATATACAATCAAGCACGAGGAATACTCAATTCGTTACCTGTACAAAATATATATTTACCTCTTATAAAGTATCCAAAAGACTATGCTTTTGGCGATCAAGGTCCAGGTGTATTTGTTATTCAAGAAATGCTTCAATATATTTCAAATATAATACCACAAATATCCTATATAGAAGCTACTCAAATATTTGATGAAGCGACCAAAAATTCTGTCATTTCTTTTCAAAACTTTTTTAATCTTGAGCCAACTGGAATAGTAAACGAAGAAACTTGGAATAAAATAGTTGAAATATACCGAGTTCAAAGATATGCTGGTGTAAACATTGACGAAATTACACTAAAGTAGAATGAACAAATATCAGTCAAATAATCTGATATTTGTTCACTTTTTTTACTCTATAATTATTTCATTTTCATCTGAATCTTCATTGATTATCTCTTCTTCATCAACTTTAATTATTTCTTCAGATTTAACCTTTATTTTATCTACAGTTTCTTTCATATTTTTTTTCAAACTATTTACATTTAATGTTTTGTCTCTGTAAATTTTTATTTTACAAGAAGTGAGTATTGCTAATATTAGGCCAAATATAACAACCCAAAATGCCATTGCAAATATGATTAACACTAAGATCAACGGAAGGTTAATCATTGTTTCTCCTTCTTTGTTTTTAATTGACATTCTCAATGATAAGAGTCTATCAGTAAAGCTTGTAAAATTTCCCTTGTATTCATTTTTTCTTCCTTTTTTCTTCTCTAGCTCTATTATTGATTTTATAAGGTCACCGTCATTTTTTTCCAAGGTGTGTTTTGCTTCTTCATAGCTTACATTTACTCTGTTTCTTAATTCATCGATTTGTTCTAATGTTACTTTCATTTTTTACCTCCAAATTTTATGGTTCATTTTATTTTTCTTTATGGTACTAATATACATTTAATTAATTAAATAGGATTTAGTGCTTAATTAGAAAATGATTAGAATATAATAATATATTTTAATAACTCTAATAATATTGAATTTAAAAAATAAAAAATATTTAGATTATATTAGTTTATCAAATAAATCATGTAATAACAAATACATAATATATTTAAGTGTGAAACGATTACACATCTCAACTAATTAATTATGCTTGATTATCTCTTTTTGACAAAATTAATAAAAGTGATACAATAGTCTGCGGTATATTAATTGATTGGAAGTGTTAAATTGGAATTAGTAGAAAGAAAGTGTAATTCAGCAAAGAATTATATTAAAACATTTGTCAAATGGGTTGTATTTGCCAGTATAACCGGATTTATTGGAGGAATAATCGGCACCTTGTTTCATATAAGTGTTGAAAAGGCAACAGAGTTTAGATTGATGAACAATTGGATTATATATTTATTGCCAGCTGGTGGAATTGCTATAGCAGTATTATATAAATTGTTTAAAATGGGCGATTCAACCGGAACAAACCAAATTATAAATTCAATCCGAACTGAAGATAATGTTCCATTTGTCGTGGCTCCGTTAATATTTATAAGCACGGTCATTACGCATTTACTGGGAGGCTCTGCCGGTAGAGAGGGAGCTGCTCTTCAACTTGGAGGAAGTATTGGATCCTTCGTTGGAAAAATCTTTCATCTTGATAATAAGGACATGCATTTAATAGTTCTATGTGGTATGAGTGGCGTCTTCGCTGCATTGTTTGGAACACCTTTGACAGCAACTCTTTTTGCTATGGAGGTAATAAGCATAGGAGTTATTTATTATTCAAGCTTGGTACCTTGTTTGGTCTCCTCTCTGGTTGCTTATGGAGTATCCTTGTATTTTGGTGTTGAACCGGTACATTATGTATTAAATTACATACCTGAACTAAATATTAGAACAATAGCTATAACTGTTCTTATTTCCACCCTTAGTGCAGTTTTAAGCATTGTATTTTGTGTTTCAATGCACAAGACAGAACATTTTATGGAGCATAAAATTCCAAATATTTATGTTAGAGGCTTTTTAGGAGGATTGACAATAATCCTGCTTACAGTTTTGCTGCGTACAGGTGATTATAATGGTGCCGGAATGAATATAGTTGAAAATGCTATTAATGGGATTGCAAAACCGGAAGCATTTATATTAAAAATTATTTTTACCGCTATAACAATAGGTGCAGGTTTCAAGGGGGGAGAAATTGTTCCAACTCTCTTTATCGGATCTACCTTTGGATGCTTTGTTGGCAGTCTACTTGGTCTAAATCCCGGCTTTGCTGCAGCCATCGGTCTTGTTTCATTGTTCTGCGGAGTAGTTAATGCACCTATTGCATCTATAATTTTGAGCATAGAGCTATTTGGTGTTGAAGGTCTTTTACTGTTTGCAATAGCATGTAGCGTAAGCTACATGATGTCAGGATACTATGGTCTTTATTCAAGCCAGAAAATTGTTTATTCAAAGTTAAAGGCAGAGTTTATCAATATTAATGCAAAATAA
>JAQSYS010000082.1 GCA_029256005.1 Sedimentibacter sp. | reverse complement strand
GTTAGTTGCAACTGTAGCAATATCAGCAACCTTGTACTGCTCTAAAACAGCTGAAATAGATATAGCCTGACCGCTTGCATTAGGTCCTATTATAGCAACAACCTTATCCTGTGTAATAAGTCTCTTTACAGCATTAACAGCCTCTGCAGCATCTCCCTTTGTGTCATAGTAAACACCTTCAACTTGTTTTCCTAAAATTCCTCCATTTGCGTTCACTTCTTCGATCAACATTTTTACTGTATTACTTTCACATGTTCCCCATACAGCCTGGTCTCCTGTCAATGAGCCTATCCAACCAATTTTGATTGTGTCACTTGTCGGAGCTGAAGCGCCTGTACCTCCGCAACCTGCAAGCATCATTGCAAAAATCAATACAACACTTATTAACCATAATACCTTTTTACTCATGCTTCCTCCTAATTAATAATTATGAATTTTTTTGCCGAATTTTGTCAATGCAAACGTTTGAGTCATAATATATTATAAACTTTCAATAAAATAAATGCAAGTTTTCTTTTATATATTCATTGATTGTTATAATGATATGACAAATATTTACTTTTAAATTATTTAGGCACAAAAATTGCTACATATCTGCTGTTTATTAATATATTTAAGTTGATTTTAAGTAAGAAAATGATATAATGAAAATAATAAATTAAGAAATTAATTTTAAAGAGATTAATGAAAATTAAATATATTACTGCAAACAAAGGTTGTAAGGATGTAGTAAAAACATAAATATTCGGCTTTTCCTTTGGACAAGTCGATTATCTAATTTTTGTAAGTTTTTTGTTTAAAGCACATCGCTTTGGAGGACACAATGAAAAATTACTTGATTGGACTCGATATAGGATCTACTACAGTAAAAATAGCTGTATTAGACAAAATTGGCAATTTGATTCATAAGCAATACGAAAGGCACTATTCAGATATAAGCAATACCGTATCTGAAATTATAAAGAATTCCGCTAAAAAACTGACTGATAGCTTAATTAAAATATGCATAACCGGTTCAGGTGCAATTGATGTATCTAAATATCTAGGAATAAACTTTGTCCAGGAAGTTGCCGCATCAACTCGTGCAATAGAAAAATACATCCCTAAAACAGATGTGGTAATTGAACTTGGTGGAGAAGATGCAAAAATAACATACCTTTCTGGGAATCTAGAACAGCGCATGAATGGAACTTGTGCTGGCGGGACAGGTGCATTCATTGATCAGATGGCAGTATTGATGAAGACAGATGCAGCTGGTTTAAATGAATTGTCGAAAAAACATAAAACAATCTATCCTATTGCATCCCGTTGTGGAGTTTTCGCGAAATCAGATGTTCAACCTCTGTTAAATGAAGGTGCCAGACAAGAAGATATCGCTGCTTCCATTTTTCAGGCTGTTGTTAACCAAACAATAAGTGGTTTAGCTCAAGGAAGAACAATTAAGGGCAATATTGCTTTTTTAGGAGGTCCTTTGTTTTTCTTGTCCGAACTGAGGGAAAGATTCAAAGAAACATTAAATTTGAATGATGAAAATTCTATATGCCCAGAGGATGCAAACTACTATGTAGCTATGGGTGCTGCCTTAATGTCAGCTGACAATAAAGAAATAAACTTTAATGACTTTTACAGAAATATTGAAGATAAATTAAAAAGCAGTAATCTTGAATACAGAAAGAAAGACTTAGAGCCTTTATTTGAAAATATTGATGAATATAATAGATTCTTGGAAAGGCACAATATCCATAAGGCAAAACAAAAAAGTATAGAGGAATACTCTGGAGATGCTTTTCTTGGAATAGATGCAGGTTCAACAACAACAAAGTTAGTACTAATCTCAGAAGAAGGCGAAATACTTCATTCTTATTATGCAAGCAATGCTGGCAACCCGCTGAATTCAGCAGTTAAAGCTGTAAGAGAACTGTATGGCAAAATGCATAAGGATATAAAAATTGCTTACACTGCTGTAACAGGCTATGGCGAGCATTTAATAAAGGCTGCCTTAAATGTTGATGAAGGCGAAATAGAAACTGTGACACATTACAAGGCTGCAGACTTTTTTCTTAGTGGCGTTGATTTTATAATAGATATAGGTGGACAGGACATGAAAAGCATGATTATTAAGGATGGTGTTATTGACTCCATCATGCTTAATGAAGCATGTTCATCAGGGTGCGGCTCATTTATTGAAACATTTGCTAAATCATTGGATATGAGTATTCAAGAATTTGCAGATGCTGCCATATTTTCAAAGAATCCTGTTGATTTGGGAACCAGATGTACAGTCTTCATGAACTCAAAGGTTAAACAAGCTCAAAGAGAAGGCGCAACATTAAGTGACATTTCTGCCGGAATTTCATATTCAGTAATAAAAAATGCATTATTTAAGGTTATTAGACTTAGATCCCTGGATTCAATAGGGAATAGAATAGTTGTTCAAGGTGGTACGTTCTACAACAACTCTGTTTTAAGAGCCTTTGAGCTTATAACAGGGAAGGAAGTAGTACGACCTGATATTGCAGGAATTATGGGTGCCTTTGGTGCTGCACTGGTTGCAAAAAATAAATATGATCATTCAAGGATAAGCAAATTTGTAAAGGAAGAAGCTCTGGACAAATTTGCATTCAATACAACCATGGAACGCTGCGCACAATGTACAAACAACTGTTTATTAACAATAAATAAATTCTCCGATGGGAGGTATTTTGTTTCGGGCAACCGCTGTGAACGTGGTTCCGAAAAATATATTCACGCTGAAAAGAAAGAGCCTTTACCGAACCTATATAAATATAAGTACAAACGAGTGTTTAACTACAAGCCATTAGCATTAAACGAAGCTAAGAGAGGTTTGATTGGGGTACCAAGAGCATTAAATATGTTTGAGGACTATCCATTTTGGTTTACTTTTTTTACAGATTTGGGATATAGAGTTGTTCTTTCTGGCGTATCAAGTAAAAAAATATATGAATTGGGAATGGGAACAATTCCATCCGAATCTGTATGTTACCCAGGAAAGATTACCCACGGACATATTATGGATCTTATAAATAAAAAGATAAACAAAATATTCTATCCATGTATTTCTTATACAATAAAGGAAGACGTGAATGCAGGAAATCACTTTAACTGCCCTGTAGTTGTATCATATCCTGAATCAATTGAAGCAAATATTGATTTAAAAAACATAAAGTTTTATAAACCATTCTTAAATTTAAATGATAAGGATATGCTTATAGAAAAACTTTACAGAGTACTTGGATTTGAAGAAAATTTGACCTTTGAAGAAATTCAAAGAGCAGCCAACAAGGCATATGATGAACTCTTAGCATATAAGCAGGATGTAATAAACGAAGGAAAAAAGGCTATTGAATATATTAAGAAAAACAATAAAAAAGGCATCGTCTTGGCTGGAAGACCATATCATGTCGATCCAGAAATAAACCACGGCATACCTGAAATGATAGAAGGATATGGATTAGTGGTGCTATCTGAAGATTCATTAGAAAACGAATATGAAATTGAACGACCACTACGAGTAATAGACCAGTGGGCATACCACACAAGACTTTATGCAGCTGCAACCTATGTTGCAAACAAAGATTATCTTGAGTTGATGCAGCTAAATTCATTTGGTTGTGGCCTAGATGCAGTAACAACTGATCAGGTAAGTGAAATACTTCAGAAAAACAACAAAATATACACCGTTATTAAAATAGATGAAATAACAAATTTAGGAGCAATAAGAATCCGTATTCGTTCATTGCTTGCTTCGATGGAAGAAAGAGATAAGAACGGAATTGTGCACAAACATATCGAAGAAAACTTTAAAAGAGTTTTATTCACCAAAGAAATGAAAAAAAACCATACAATCTTGATACCGCAGATGTCACCTATACATTTCCAGTTTATCGAAACTGCAGCAAGAAAATCAGGCTACAATGCTGTAGTTCTCCCGGCTGTTGACAAACAAGCTGTGGATGTAGGATTAAAGGTAGTAAACAATGATGCATGTTATCCTTCAATAATTGTAGTTGGACAACTAATTAATGCATTGGATTCAGGCAAGTATGATTTAGACAATGTTTCATTGATGATTACACAGACAGGTGGAGGATGCCGTGCAACCAACTACATCGGTTTTATTAGAAAGGCATTGAAAGATTCAGGCTATGGCAATATTCCAGTGATTTCATTCAATGTGGTAGGACTTGAAAAACAACCTGGTTTTAAGATAACGGCAGGCTTTATAAATCGTTTAATTATGGGCTTAGTAATAGGTGACACTCTTATGCGTGCAACTTATAGAACAAGACCTTATGAAAAAATTAAAGGCTCTGTAAACAAACTCTATTCAGAGTGGGCAGAAAAAACTCACAAAGTAATTGAATCAGGAAATATATTAGAGTATAAGCGAATTATTAAAGATATAGTTAATGACTTTGACAATATTGAGTTAGATGAAAGTGTTAGAAAACCAAAGGTTGGCATAGTTGGCGAAATTCTTGTTAAATTTCACCCAAATGCAAACAATGATGTCTTTTCATTGTTAGAAGAAGAAGGTGCTGAAGTTGTTGTACCTGATTTATTGGATTTCTTCTCATATAGTTCACTTAACGGTATTATTAAATATGATGAACTGCTCATAAACTCCAAGAAGACAAAAACTATTAACAGTATAGCAGTTAAAGCAATTAATTTATATAAAAAGCCAAGTGTTGATGCATTTAGAAATTCAAAAAGATTCACAACACCTGCAAATATCATGGAGCTCGCCCACAAGGCAAAACAATTCTTATCACTTGCCAACCAGTCAGGCGAAGGATGGTTCTTGACAGGAGAAATGGTTGAATTATTAGATTCAGGTGTTGACAACATATTGTGTCTGCAGCCATTTGCATGTCTGCCAAACCACATAACAGGCAAGGGTATGATAAAAAAATTGAAGGACGCATATCCAATGTCCAACATAGTTCCAATTGACTTTGATGCAGGCATAAGCGAAGTAAACCAAATAAACAGGATTAAGCTAATGCTACACAACGCATTTAGAAATATGAATATAAATAATCAAAATAATAATTTAAACTTAAAGAATTTAGAAGAAGAAATCCCTGGTTTTCATGTAGGAAATATTAAAGAACAAGAAGTATAAAAAAAGTTGCTAACGCAACTTTTTTTATACTTAATTTAATTATCCTTTATTACAGTACCTGTTAATCCATTTAATGCATCAATAGACTTATAAAGAGATGTTATTATTGATTTTCTGTTAGGTTGGTTTTTAACAAATTTTACAGCTGCCATTACCTTTGGAAGCATGCTGCCAGGTGCAAAATGTCCTTCACTCATATATTTTTCTGCTTCAGAAACAGTCAAGAAAGATAAATCTTGTTGATTAGGTTTTTTAAAATTGATAGATACTTTATCGACCTCTGTAAGAATCATAAGAATGTCTGCATCAATGTCTTCTGCTAGCTTTTCTGCAGCTAAATCCTTGTCAATTACAGCCGCTATTCCTTCAACAGAGCCATCTTCTTTTTCTATTACCGGAACTCCTCCACCTCCACAAGCAACTGCAATGGTAGAGTCCCACAATCTTTTAATTGTATCAACTTCAATTATCCTTTCAGGCATAGGCGATGGAACGACCCTTCTCCATCCTCTACCTGCATCTTCTCTCATGATATAACCTTTTTCTTCAGCAATTATTTTTGCTTCTTGCTCGGTATAAAACAAACCTATTGGTTTTGTAGGATTATTGAAAGCATCATCATCTTTATTTACAACAACTTGTGTTACTACTGTTACAACTGGAAGTATTCTGTTCCTTTTTGCTAAAGCAAATTTTAGTCCTTGCTGAATATGATAACCAATATAGCCTTGTGTCATGGCTCCGCACACATCAAACGGCATGCTCGGTGTCACATTCTTTGCAGTTTCAGACGCAAGTAATAATCTTCCAACCTGTGGTCCATTTCCATGAACTATGGCTATTTCATAACCTGCACAACTTATTTCAGCAAGATATTCACAGGTTTTATTAACAACCTGTAATTGAGCTTCTGCTGTTGATGGCAAACTTTTGTCTTCAAGAGCATTTCCACCTAACGCTATAACTACTTTAATTATTTTATCCATTTTAACCTCTCTTAATTTTTCGCCCTTATTCTTTATGCTATTGTAGCAACTATAACTGCTTTAATTGTATGAAGTCTGTTTTCTGCTTCATCAAAAACAACTGAATGTCTGCTTCTAAAAACATCATCTGTTACTTCTCTAATATCATAGCCAAGTTCTTTTTGTTCTCTGGCCATTTTTGTTTCAAAATCATGGAACGAAGGCAGACAATGCATGAATATTACATCGCTATTTTCTGTTGCTTTTAATAATTCCATAGTAACCTTAAATGGTGTAAGCATCTTAACTCTTTCAGGTATCTGAGCTTCTTCACCCATTGAAGCCCAAATATCAGTATAAATTACATCTGCACCCTTCAAACATTCTGGGTTATCAGATATTTCTATAGATCCGCCTGTAAATGCTGCAACCTTATATACTCTATTAAGTGTTTCCTGATCTAATTGATCGCTAAGTTCTTTAGGTCCGTATGCAACAAAATGCATACCCATCTTTGCACAGCCATACATCCATGCATAGCTCATATTATTTCGGATATCCCCAGCAAATACAACCTTTACCTTATTTAATGGTTTTGATATATGTTCTTCTATAGTTAATAAATCTGCCAAAATCTGAGTCGGATGGTCTACATCAGTCAAACCATTCCATACAGGCACTCCTGAATACTTAGCCAGATCCTCTACTGCTTCCTGCTTGTAGCCTCTATATTCAATTCCGTCAAAATATCTTCCCAGTACCTTTGCAGTATCCTCCAATGATTCTTTTTTACCCATTTGTGAACTTCCTGAATCTAAGAATGTTACATGAGCACCTTCGTCCAAAGCTGCAACTTCAAAAGCACATCTTGTTCTAGTAGATGTTTTTTCAAATAATAACACAATATTTTTTCCCTTTAGTAAATAATTAGAATCGCCAGAACGTTTTTTAGCTTTTAAGTCGTGTGCTAAGTCCAATAAATATCTTATTTCTTCTGTTGAAAAATCCATTAATGTCAATAAACTTCTTCCTTTTAAATTTACAGCCATAAAGCCCTCCATGATTAAATATAGATTTTGTTGTATATTTATATATACT
>JAQSYS010000081.1 GCA_029256005.1 Sedimentibacter sp. | reverse complement strand
GGTATAATCCTTTAAGATTAATACCATTCTCGGCAGGTTTTGCAAAATTTGATACGGACGCAAGACACAGCAATGCTCCTGCTCCATATGTAGCTAAACCTGCATAAAACCAATACGGGTCAGTCGTAATCTTAAGGAAGAATAGATAGACAAAAATCAGAATGTTTGAAATCTGATAAAACCAGTACGCTGTTTTTTCTCTTCCAACCAGCGGAGCAAAGAAAGCTGCACGGTTTAAACCTTCCTTGTTTAATACGCTTAAAAGTCCGAATCTAATCAGTATAAATGGAATTAATAAAAGAAATCCGTTCACTTTATCTCCTTGTACCTAACTTGCCAATTTTATAGATAATAGGCAGTTTATATTTATTTTATAAAACTTTATGCTATTGACATTTACCTTTAATTATAGCATTACTATTTTCTCCAATACGTCCATATAATCATTGGTTCGTATCCAATTGTACTATAGAATGAATTACTGCCACCAGTCATATGTGTTGCACCAAGCGGTCTCATCCTTCTATACATTTCTGATAATGCAGCAGCTGCAAGACCCTTCTTTCGATACTCTGGAACTGTACAGAGCGGTTCCATATATGCCAAATGGTTCTGTGGTGTCCACCACATACCAGCCCAGCATACATAATCGCCATCTTCATTCTGGATTGCTACAGGATACTGTGGTGTTGCATGAGGTGATGCATATAGATGGTACCCATAGTCAAGAACACCATCCCATGGACCTTCTTTTTCATGGTCAAAACCTTTCCAACAACATAATAGCATTTTAGCCAAATCAAATTTGCCAGGTTCTACAAAACTGAAGCCTTCTGGCAGCTCATAATCCAATGGTTTAGAAAAGTCATAAATCATATCAATATATTCACTGTCTTTCTTATACCCTGCATTCATAGCTGCCACAGCCAAGGCATCTTGACCTCTAAAAATTACAAGTTTCAATTTTCCATCCTTATCAACCAGATTCTTTGCAGCATGATCTATCATTTCAGGTGCAATCTTCTCATATTCCGGTCTCAAGCTGAAAAAAGCTTTGCCAAGTTGACTCTCATAGAAACAGAATCCCACAATCCTTCCATCATTTTCCCAAATCATATTCCTATGGCTCATCGTCTTATCAGACCAATCAGAAGAAAGTGCATATTCTAAAAATGGTGCTGGAACGCCATTCCTCCAGTCTTTTTCATAAATATCAATCATAAACTGATATATTGTCATAAAATCAGAAAGAATCATAAATGGTCTTTTTGTTATATCATTCATATTGTTAATCTCCGGTTATATTTTTTTCTATTCTTTATTTTCTTTGTTTTCTTCCAACCCAAAAGTATTATTTCTCTAATAATTTCATTGCATCATTAATATCAATAGCAGCCATTTCAACCCATGCATCTCTATATCCGCTTTTAATGGCATTGTTTTTTGAAGGTATATTTGACCATGCAGTACAATAAAACGGTACTTTCCCGCGGTTTATAATCTCATCTGTTAATATTTTCGTAAGAGTTGTAGCTACACCCAATCTCCTATATTCAGGTAATACTTCTATTCCTACATTACACATAGTTTCACAATCATTACTTGCACCAGCTACGCCAACGATTTTTCCATCAATATATCCAACGACAGCTAGTACATCTTTCTTGCTAGTATCATTATTATATCCTAATGCCATATGAAATCGGTCATCTTTGTATAGTAAAGGAATCTCATCTTCTGTTATAATTTTTATATCAACATTATTATTAATTTCTACATGCTTTTCGATATCAGGCAAAAAGAATTCTGCAATATGACAGACGCACTTACCATACTTTTCAAGTTCTTTATTGAGGAATATTAATTGAGGTGTATCAAAACTAGAATAATCTGGATGTCTATTAATAAATTCACTAATGAACTCTTTAATTCTTTTATCCACTGATGCAACTAATCCACCACCGTAATATGCAAAACTGCAAAATTGTGGTTTTTTAAAGCATTTCTTTGCCCCTTCATTTAGTTTTGATATTACAACTGTGTTTCCAATATCTATAAAATCATCAATAGAACAATTAAAATCTATTACCGATTGCTCCATAGCAATTCTCAATATGTCTTGATTATTCATAATTAACCCCTAAATTTATAGTTTATTTATATAGAATTATAACATTTTTACGGCATACATTCTCAATCTGTATATATTTTCATCTCCAATAAATTATTCACTTTTTCAATTAATTTGGGCTGAATTTCCGGATAAGTCCAGTTTTCTGGAAGACTATCAAAAAGTTCAATCTTTTCCATTTCATAATCCGGTAATTCTTCAAACTTTGAAATATCAGCATAATATAGCATACCAAAGGTCTCAACTTTATTTTCAATAACACCCTCATTGACACAAACAGAATATACACATAGTTGCTTCATAGAGTAGTCAATTGCACCAGTTTCCTCATAAAGTTCTCTTTTTGCAGTTGTTAAAATAGATTCTCCATACTCTCTATGACCACCAGGGCATTCATAGGTATTTCTATTCCTATGTTTGCATAACACCCATTTCCCTTGGCTTTTAGAAACAATCACAGCAAATTCCAACAAATCATCGTCAATGCTATCATAAAAATTAACTGTTATCATATAATTTCCTCTTACACTAATTATTTTTGCTTCGCTTTTTTATACTTTTGCGTAATATTTGAATTAAAAACTCTCCTCAAGAACTAAGTCAATATCATTTATGTCGTACATTACTTTTGCATGGTTTGTTTTTATAAGTTCTTTTGATAATAATTTCCCCGTTATTGTATCAATACAATGCCTATAGACTTTGCTGTTTCTATATACTTGAGTGTCCTCTTTAGAAAAGAATTCATCCTCG
Organism: Sedimentibacter sp.; assembly: GCA_029256005.1. Classification (GTDB taxonomy): domain Bacteria; phylum Bacillota; class Clostridia; order Tissierellales; family Sedimentibacteraceae; genus Sedimentibacter. The sequence goes on along the minus strand of JAQSYS010000081.1, from coordinate 4,345 downwards.
ACTTTTATATGATATTTAAAATCAAAAGGTTTATCAGCTCTGATTTCACCACATAAATAATCCTCTGTTGTATACGTTATCAATTGAAATGTTATATCAGTTATATTCTTAAATCTATAGTCGAGATAATTATAAACAATGGATGTACCAGTTCCAAATGGTATTTGTCTTCCATAGTCAGGAAACAAATCCATTCCATCATGATGATGATGTTCTGTAATTTGTAAAGGTGTATGCAAAACCAACCAATGTATTAAATTTGTAAACTGACACATTCCACCTCCAATTCCTTTGGATATACTACCGTTACTAATCATAAGACCTTCTTTATAACCCCTTTTAATTGAGCATGTGCCCACGAGTTTCCAAAAGGAAAAAACTTCATTAGGTTTTATAATAACACCTGATACTTTTGGTGTTGCTATGCTTAAATTTATAGCCTTATTATCTTGAAGAACTGGGTCAACATTACCCAATTTTCTCCTTATAAGTGAATTTTGTTTATATATTGTATATGGTAATATATTGTCACTTTTTTCTGTCGTAAAATTTCTGATAAATAAATTTTTTGTATGACGTATTAAACGGCATTTTATAACTGATATCTTATAAGTTAATGGCGTTATTTCGCAAAAAAGTGTACGTCTTTTTAACATGACTCCCCCCGTGTACTTTATGGTAACAAAAACAGTTCCACCTGTTACTAATAAATGTTTCATAAAAACCCTTTTTAAAAAACATCAACTCTTATGTCTCTCCAGTATAACCATTATGAAACTGTTGAAGAATTTATCTCACTATAATTTCTCGTTTAATTATTGAATTCTTAATATACAAACTGAAATTCCTAACATTTCATTATATCTTTTAATACTGTTGATCTTGGAGTTGGCAATTGCCACAGAGGGCCATCCCATATAGAGTGCAAATTGAATTTACTTAACTCTATCTGACATAGGGTGGCTTTTGTTAAACTGAACCAAATCCCACAGGTTTCCATACAAATCCTTAAATACAGCAACCATTCCATAATCTTGCATCTTGGGCTCTCTTACAAATTCAATTCCAAGCTGTTTCATTTCTTCAAAATCTCTGTTGAATTCATCTGTACCCAGGAATAAAAACACTCTACCACCTGCCTGATTTCCAATGAATGGTTCCTGCTCTGGCTTTGAAGCCCTAGCTAATAAGATGGTAGTACCATTTGAACCCGGAGGGGATACAACCACCCATCGTTTGTCCTGCTCTGGCTGATACGTATCTTCCACCAATTCAAAATGAAGTTTTTTTGTGTAAAAATCTATAGCTTCATCATAGTCTCTTACTACTAACGCAATGTGTACCACTGCTTGTATCATATGATCTATCCTCCAAATTCTTATTTTTTTGTTGATTTATTAGTTCTAATTATTAGAATTCTTGAATTACTTAATATATAAATTGGAATTCTTAATTATTATCTCCTTCTAAGCACGTCAATATCTAGAGTGAGCAATATAATCTATCTCAATAAAAAAATCTTTTTTTATTAACACTTTAATTCTGGAAATTTATTTTTCAGGACAGAAAATATTGTATATGTTATTTAATAAGATCCAAATTATTTTGGCTTTTATGATATGTTTTCATACAATTCAACATTCCCCGTATTCGAATCGCACTTTTAGTTTACTCTTTAAAAGTGGGAAAATCAATATATTTATACATTTTTTAACAAAACGTTGCTCAATGTTTCATGAAAACAAAGCATAATCAATTAATGTAGCTTTAAAAAAAAGTTTGACTAAACTCAATATTAAAGCATTATATAAAAGTTATGATTAACATAATCTATTATATTTTATACATTCGCATTCATTATTTTAAAAATATACCAATTGATGAAATAACACCCTCTTCATCAACCTATATTTAGGATTGCCTATCAAGTTATGTGAATAATACAAGAAATAGATTGGATATATTAAAATATTTAAAATACTTTACAATAAAAAAATTTTTACTATAATAATACCTAAATAATACCTAATAGGCATATATACAAAAATACACTATATAAGCCATATGTGTTGATATTTCAATTTACAGTAACACTTGATGACTAAGCAAACTTGAAAAACGTGCATACTGGGAACCGTATTGCGGGTTCGAATCCTGCATTATCCGCCAAAAATGTAGAACGAAGTCGATTGCAAGTAATCGACTTTTTTCGCATTTCATGGTAAAATACTAATTGTATATTATTTAAAATAGGAGTGGTGTTTTTATGATTGAACTGAAAAACAATGGAATAGCTATCAATACATTTTATATAATTAAAATGATTTCCTTCTTATGTTTAGCGACAGTTACAGGATATATATTCCGTGCAATAGAATTTCCGGAAACAAATATCGTGTTAGCCTATCTTCTTGGCGTTTTATTGACGGCGAGATTTTCTAAGGGATATATTTACGGGGTACTAGCTTCCGTGATTTCTATTTTTGCATACAACTATTTTTTTACGGAACCATATTATACTTTTTCTGTAAATAATCCGAGCTACATTGTGACTTTTATAATTATGATGATGACAGCACTTTTGACAAGCACCCTCACATCACATGCACAGAAAAGCGCAATAGAAGCCCAGGAAAAAGAGTCTGAAACAAAAGCGCTGTATATGCTTACAAACAACCTCACAGATGCAAAAGATATAAACGATATTGCCGGAATTGCCGTAGAGATTATCAGTAATGTCATGAGCTGTAAGGCAACCTGCATTAGTTTTTATGAAAGTGAAGCACCAGACAAAAAAATTCATCGGAATATTGAAAATACAGAAGCTATAAAACATAAAACAGAAGATTTGCAATCAGGTTATTATATTGACGGGGGATTTTATAACTGGTTAATTTATGGCAGAGACAATACATTGGGAGTTATCCGTATCCCTGCAGACAGAGCTGTTTTATTGACAGACGCACAGACACGTTTGCTACGTGCCATGATTGAAAGTACAGCTCTTGCGATGGATAGATTTATATCAGCGCAGCAGCGTATAAAATACCGTGAAGAAAGGAAACAGGAACGTTATCGAAGCAATTTACTGCGTGCGATTTCTCACGATTTACGTACTCCCCTTGCTGGTATTATGGGTACTTCTGAAATGATAATGGATATGTCAAAGCAAAGTGACCCGCGTTTTGATTTAGCAAAGCAAATTTATGAAGATGCAGATTGGCTTCATTCATTGGTTGAAAATATTTTAAGCTTAACACGCATTCAGGAAGGAAAACTTATGTTGAATAAACAACTTGAAGCTGTTGAGGAGGTTGTCGGCGTCGCTATCCACCATATTATGCAGCGGTCGCCGGAGTATGAAATAACAGTTAATATACCTGATGAGCTTTTCCTCGTTCCTATGGACGCTAATCTGATAGAACAGGTACTGTTAAATTTACTTGATAATGCAGTAAAACATACACCTCCCGGCAATGATATAAGCATTTCTGTTATTAATGACGCAGACACAGGCTGCGCTGTATTTTCAGTTGCAGACAGAGGTGAAGGCATTGAAGAGAATGATATGCCAAATATTTTTAAGATGTTTTATACTACACATGTGAAGCACACAGATTCACAGCATGGCGTAGGTTTAGGTCTTACGATTTGCGATACTATTGTTAAAGCGCATGGAGGAACTATTAAGGTGCAAAACCGTAAAGAAGGTCATGGTACTGAATTTATATTTACACTGCCTATGGAGGTGATTGAAAATGAATAATTCAGGTGAATGTATACTTGTTGTTGAAGATGACGCTCAAATAAGGAATTTCATTTGCTATTCATTGCAATCAGAAGGGTTTAAATGTATAACCGCAAAATCTGCACAAGGTGCACTAAATACACTTGTATCTGAACAAATAGACTTGATGCTGCTTGATCTCGGACTCCCTGATTTTGACGGAATTGATGTAATCAAAAAAGTAAGAGAATGGTCTGAGATGCCTATCATTGTCGTTTCAGCGAGAGATCAGGACAAAGAAAAAGCAAATACTCTTGATATCGGAGCCGATGATTATCTGACAAAGCCTTTTTCAGCAATAGAGCTTTTGGCCCGCATAAAGGTGGCTTTACGACATCTGTATAAACAGCGTGGAGATAAGCAGCAAACCAGTGTTCAGATAGGCAGTCTTAAAATTGATTATGATAAGCGTCTTGTCTATCTAGATAATAATGAAATTCATACAACACCGATGGAATACAGTTTACTGATGTTGCTTTTTAAAAATGCAGGAAAGGTTCTCACAACCAGCTATATTATCAAGGAAATATGGGGTGTTGGTTACGGAAGTGATACCCA
>JAQSYS010000080.1 GCA_029256005.1 Sedimentibacter sp. | reverse complement strand
TATGTGAATTTCTCCATTTAATGCTTCGGCAAACATTCTAGATACCCCCATAGCTATTGGGTACAATGGTTTTCCGGACAAATACATGCTTTCTCCTGGAAGAATTTCTCTTCGGTTATATACAGGCAATGTGTTTGTTAATTTAATTCCTACAAACACGTTATTTTCTTTTCCAAGTCTCTTTAATTCATTGACAATATCAACTGCCATGCTAAATTTTAAATCGTGGTCAAAATCATCTCTTCTAATTTCTATATCATTATATCCTAAATTATCTAAGATACTTCTTACATTGTCAAATCCTAAAAGTGTAGGGTTGCATTTGATAAATGTGTTTATTTTTTTATTAGTAATCAAGTGTCTTACTATATCTAAAATTTCTTCTGGTTTAGCTCCGTGCATTGTTGAAAGAGTTACAGTATTTGAAACTTTAGAAGAAATCTTATCTATATCTTCAAGCTTAAATCTTTTAAATTTATTTATGTTATCTTTTAAAACATTAATACATTCTTTAAATATTTCTGTGTCTTTTGCTTCTTTTAAATTATCTATAAAACCTGATATTTTCTTTGATTGAATTCCTTCTAGATTGTATCCTACGCTTATATTGAATACAAAATCTTTTATATCAGATAATCCTAATTCAATACCCATAACCTGTAATAAAACAGATCCTTTTATATATTCATTTGCAGCTTCTTCAACTGTTAATTCTGTAGACCACTCAACATTGTATCCTACATTTTTTACATCGATACAAGGTTTTTCTATCATAGATTGCATTTCTTTTCCATCTATAATCTGAACAGTCTTACACTCAAAAAATCTAGCTCCTGTTAAATATGCAGATAATATATTTTGAGTTAATTGAGTATGTGGTCCTGCAGCAAGTCCTATAGGATATCTTAAATATTCACTATTAAAAGTCATTTGAAGATTATCATTTACTTCAGTAAAAAAATCTTTTTTGTCTATTTCAAGTATTTTTCCTTTAGTATAATAATCATTTAAGCAATCATCAATAAGATATTCAAATGATAAACTCTTCATTACATCGCTCATATTAATCGCCTTTCTTTAATAACAAGACTTGGGACGGAAATTTAGCCCCGCCCCTTATGTCTGTCCCTTATGTCTGTTTTATTTGTGATGAGATCCATCACTGTCGCTCAGGATAAGTGACCATCACCAAATCATAATTTGGGATGTCTGCTTACTTGTTGTTTTTTGTGTATATTGATGGAAGTGCAGCATAAACAGCAGCACATTTAACCAAATCTTCTTTCCAAGTTTTTTCGTTTGGAGCATGTGCCTGTGCCTCTGCACCAGGTCCAAATCCTATTACAGGAATACCGTTACGTCCCATAATTGATACGCCATTTGTTGAGAAAGTCCATTTATCCGTAAGCGGACGAGCCTTTCTCATAGAGTCAGTTTCCTTTGAACCACTTCTAGTTGTTCCATAAAGATTAGTATAAACTTCTTCCATAGCTTTTGTAACAGCATGATCCTCCGGAATTACCCAAGTTGGGAAGTAGCATTCAATTGGATATACCAATCCTGTATAGCTTGGTCTGTCATAATCATACATGCTTACCGTTGCATTATATTTCTTAACTGCAGGTAATGCACGAATTTCATCTAAACAGCTTTCCCAAGTTTCACCTGCAGTCATACGTCGGTCTAATGAAACTGAGCAAGAGTCTGCAACTGCACAACGGCTTGGTGATGTGAAGAATATTTGAGATGTAGTTACAGTACCACGACCTAAGAAATTAGCTTCTTTATATTGTGGATTATGTTTTTCATCTAACATTTTAACTAAGCCTTTGATTTCTTTGTCATCAGCTGCGTCATTTTCGTTTAAATCTCTGATGTTTATCAATATTTCAGCCATTTTGTAAATAGCATTTTCTCCTCTTTCAGGAGCTGAGCCATGGCATGAAATACCTTGAACATCCACACGGATTTCCATACGGCCTCTTTGACCTCTGTAAATTCCTCCATCTGTTGGTTCTGTAGAAACAACAAATTCTGGTCTTATTTTATCTTCATTTATTATATATTGCCAGCATAATCCGTCGCAGTCTTCTTCTTGGACTGTACCTACAACCAATGCTGTATATTCTTCATTTAAAAGACCTAAGTCTTTCATAATTTTTGCGCCGTATACTCCTGATACAATACCGCCTAATTGGTCTGATGTTCCACGTCCACCTATTTCAGTATTTGATTCATAGCCTTCATAAGGATCAAATTCCCAGTTAGCTCTGTTACCAATTCCAACTGTATCAATGTGTGCATCAAAGCCAATTAATTTTTTTCCTGTTCCCATATAACCAAGAACATTACCTTGTGGATCTATTTCTACCTTATCAAATCCAACAGTTCTCATTTCTTCTGCTATACGTTCAACAACGCCTCTTTCTTCACAGCTTTCACCAGGAATAGCTACTAAATCTCTTAAAAATTTAGTCATACTAGCTTCATATCCCTGTGCTGCATCCTTAATTTTATTAAAATCTAAATTTGCCATTTCTTCCTCCAAGTACTATCTTTCTAATCTTGCTTTGTTTTTATCTACTAAGTTTTGTAATGTTTGTTCTGGATTCTTAATTTTCTGTAAGAAAATCATAGATGCAATTATATATGGTTTGAAGCTAGCTTCTTTGTAAAGAGGAATTCTGTATCTGTCAAATACGGAAGCATCAACTTCACCAGTCTTGCAGCTTACACCTGTTATGTCAGCTGGTAAGCAGTGTAAATATAATGCTTTGCCGTCTTTTGTTGTCTTCATTAATTCTTCTGTACAAGCCCAGTCAGTATGTTCTGCATTCTGTTTTAACAATTCTTTTTCTAATGCTTTTATTTCGTCGAATTTTCCTTCACCATAAAGATTAGTTCTTTTTTCCATAGCTGCAAATGGAGCCCAGCTCTTTGGATATACTATATCGGCATCCTTGAATGCTTCAGCCATTGAGTTTGTTTTTGTAAATGAGCCACCATATTGTTCAGCATTCTTTCTAGCTACTTCTTCAACTTCAGGCATTACTTCGTATCCTTCTGGATGAGCAAGTACTACCTCCATTCCAAATCTAGTTAATAGACCAATTATACCTTGTGGAACTGATAATGGTTTACCATATGATGGAGAATAAGCCCAAGTCATAGCAACCTTCTTACCTTTTAGATTTTCAATTCCGCCAAATTCATTGATTAAGTGTAATGCGTCTGCCATAGTCTGAGTTGGGTGGTCGATATCGCATTGTAAATTTACAATTGTAGGTCTTTGCTCTAATACGCCGTCCTTGAAACCTTCTTCAACATATTCAGCAACTGCTTTTTCATAAGTGTGACCTTTGCCTATATACATATCGTCACGGATACCTATTACGTCTGCCATGAAGGAAATCATGTTAGCAGTTTCTTTAACTGTTTCTCCGTGAGCTATTTGTGATTTTTCTTCATCTAAGTCCTGAATTTCTAATCCTAGCAAGTTACAAGCTGAAGCAAAAGAGAATCTAGTTCTTGTTGAGTTGTCTCTGAATACTGAAATTCCTAATCCTGAATCAAATACTTTTGGGCTTATGTTGTTTTCTCTTAAGTATCTTAGAGTTTCAGCTACAGTGAAAATAGCTTCAAGTTCTTCCTGAGTCTTATCCCAAGTTAATAAAAAGTCATTTTGATAAAGATTCTTGTAGTCCAATTTTTTTAATTTTTCCATTAATTCGTTAAAGTTTTTGTTCATTTTTTTCTCCTTTAGAATATTCTTAATTATTTATAATTTATTTAAAAGATTACTGTGATTTACTTTTTATTTGGGTATGAGCCGTTCCAAACAATGTCTCTATATCCTTCAAAGTAAGTATCGCCTTCTGTACTGAACAACAACACTACTGAATTTTCGTCAAGCTTTAATGCTTCCTTAATATTTTTTAGTTCTTCCTTTGTCATTACCTGTGAAACAACTCCCATGGTTGCTGCACCGCTTTCACCGGAAATTACTCTTTCATCTCCTCTAAGTGGATTACCAAGAACTCTCATTCCATGTGCAGCTACATCATCAGGTACAGATAAGAAGTTTTCCACATTTGCATGAAGTACAGGCCATCCGATAGTAATTGGTTCTCCACATGCAAGACCAGCCATTATAGTATTCATTTCACCTGTAACTGGATGTAGTTTGTCATCATCTGCATTAGCAGTCTTAAATAGACAAGCTGCCTTATCAGGCTCAACAATTGTTATTATTGGCTTATTATCTGAATATATTGAGCTAAAAAATCCTGTTGCTCCTGAAGCTAGTGAGCCTACTCCTGCTTGAAGGAATATATGTGTAGGTTTTATGTTTTTTGCTTCTAGCTTCAAATATGCCTCATATGCCATAGTCATATAGCCCTGCATAATCCATCTTGGTAGCTCTTCATAACCAGGCCATGCTGTATCTTGAACCATTACATAGCCATTTTTTTCAGCTAAATCATTACAAAATCTCACTGTATCATCATAATTCCATTCTGTTATTTCACACTCTGCACCATGAGCTCTAATTTTATCTCTTCTTTCTAACGCGCTGCCTTTTGGCATATATACAATTGCCTTTTGCTTTAATTGCTCAGCAGTCCAAGCAATTCCTCTTCCATGGTTACCGTCAGTTGCTGTAATAAATGTTATATCTCCTAATTTCTTTTTAATCTCATCTGAAATTAATGTTTTGTATGGAAGATCATCTATGTCTTTTCCTAATTTGTTAGCAATATATTGGCCAATAGTAAAACTTCCGCCTAATACCTTGAATGCATTAAGTCCAAATCTATATGATTCATCCTTTATAAATACATCCTTCAATCCTAAATATTTTGCCAATTCTTTTAATTCAATAAGTGGTGTTTCAGTATATTGTTCAAAACTCGAATGAAATTTGAGTACTTTTTTAGCTACATCTTCACTCAAGAAATCTAAATCAGATTTTTTTCTTTTAGAAATATCGTTTTGTACCAAATCGTATTTAACAGTCATGTTTACTCACTTTCTATAAAAATAATTTTCATACTATTACTGTAGCAAAAACCATGCCAATATTTTTTGGCATTTTAATTTTATTTTAATAGTTTTATTTAAATTTAAAAATTTATTCCTTTAAATTTCAATTAGTCCAAGCAATCATGATTTTACTACTATTTTAATTTTTTTATGGTGTTAGTGTTTTTTTATCAATTTGATAAAATTTATCAGATTGATAAAGTCGAATATTATTTACTTTTTAACACTTATTCCATCAATTTATCAAAGGCTGAAATACTTATAATACTAATATATTAATATAATTATCAAATTATTTAGAAAATTTATTGAAACATTTTCTTCATTAATTTAAAGTGTAAGTTAATAATTTAATTATCGTTTTGATAAAAAAAACATTAGTAATTTATCACATATAAAAAAACGCAATAAAAGGGCTAAATCTTAGCCCTTTTATTGTTATTTTTCATCGTAAGCTGATGGAGCGGCAGGCTTGCCCATTTTTCTTTCAACCCAGGTTACTATAAAGAATGATGCCATTCCAAAGAAGCTTCCGAATACAATAGGTAATATACCATATGGCGAACCTGAGAGCTGCCAGTATAACACTGCTACAGAGCCCACAACTATTGATACAATACCTGCATTTTTAGTTGCACCCTTAACAGTTAGGCCTAAGCCGTATGCAGCAAACGGACCAGCTGATCTAAGTGCAAATGCAAATAAATTCAACGTAACAAGACTTATATTAAACAATGCAATAGAAACACTTATTAAACAAATTACAATGTTGCTTGCTCTTGTAAGAAATATTATCTTTTTATCTTCTACATTTGGATTTATAAATTTTTGATAAATATCTTTAATTAATATAGTGGATGCACATAAAAGGTTTGAGTCTGCACTTGAAGTTGTTGCTGCAAATATAGCAGCTGATACCGCACCTGTAATCCATGTAGGTGCGTATGCTGATGTTGCATACATTAAAGCAGTGGTTCCTTTTCCTCCATCTAGTTCAGGATTTTCAGCTAAAGCAATCAAACCTATTATTGTTGGTATGAATGCAAGCATTGCCATCATGATGGCTGATAATACAGAAGCCTTCTGAGCTGTCTTTGCATCCTCTGCTGATGAGAATCTACTTACCATTTCAGGTCCTGACAGGAATGTGCAGAAATAATTAAATATTAATCCTATTATTGTTATCCATCCTACCTTTGTAAAGCTTAATTCAGCCGGTGGTAACATAGCTGAAATTGCTTCCCAGCCGCCTGCTCCTTGAACAATAAAAGGAAGAGCAATAAGCAATCCGAAAAATATAATTATATATTGAACCATGTCTGCTATAGCATCTGCTAGCATACCACCTAATGTTGTATATACTATAATAATAAATGCTGACAATAAAATACAAACATTTAAAGGTATGCCTGTCAATGCGCTAACAACAGAACCTGCTGCCAAAATTTGCGAGGCAGTTAAACAGAACAATGATATTACATTTAATACTGCAGTAAATGTTCCAGCTGCATTTCCAAATCTACGGTTAACAACTTCAGGAATTGTAACTGCCATTGTTTTACGAATTCTAGGAGCAAAGTAAGCAAGTGGTACCATAGCTATTGCTGCAGCAAGTACATACCATGCTGCACTTAATCCCCATCCAGAAAAAGCCTTTGCCGCAACTCCTGTTGTGCTACCGCCACCTATGTTGTTTGCTGATAAAGAAGCTGCAACCATGAATACACCCATTCTTCTACCTGCCAGCATATAGTCATGGCTGCTTTTTATAGTCAATTTATTAGTAAAATAACCGATTGAAAACAATCCAATCATATAGACTACAAGCATTATTATTGGAACAATTTGTAATTTCATTTATTTCTCCTTTTTATGTAATAATATTTGATAAATAAAAAAGCTCCTTATTGATAATAAAATTACCAATTGGAGCCATTCTTATACATTATTATAATTTTCTATATAGCGTCGCAATTCCTATACCTAATGCATTTGCTGCTTCAATTTTGCCTTCTGTTGTATTTCCGTAAAGCTCGATAGCCCTTTGTATTTCTTCCTGTTCGATTTCTTTTAGTGTTCTTATTTTATCCTTTTTAATATTTTTACTGTAGCTTTTTTTCTTAATATTTATTGGAAGAGCTTTATCATTAATTATACCGTATTCCATCATATTGACCATGAATTCCACAGTGTTTTCAAGCTCTCTTACATTACCGTACCAAGGATAATCCAATAGCTTTTTCATTGTATCTTCTTCGATTTTAACGAAGTTTTTGCCGAACATCTTTCTATAATAATGTATGAAATGATATACTAAATCCGTTATGTCTTCTTTTCTTTCTCTTAATGGTGGAATTTCTATAGGTATAACATTCAATCTATAGTATAAATCCTCTCGGAATTTATTTTCATTTATCATTTGTCTTAAATCCTTATTTGTTGCAGCAATTATTCTTACATCTAAAGGAATCACTTGATTGGAACCTATTCTTATAACCTTTTTGTCCTGTATAACTCTTAAAAGCTTTGACTGCAGATAAATAGGCATGTCTCCTATTTCATCCAAAAATATTACTCCATTGTTAGCAAGTTCAAATTTCCCTATTTTACCGTTAGGATCCGCTCCTGTAAATGCACCCTTAACATATCCAAACAATTCGCTTTCCAATAAAGGCTCAGGTATAGCTGCACAATTTATAGCCACAAAACGGTTATTTCTTCTGTCAGAATTCTGCCAAATTGCTGTAGCTACAACTTCTTTTCCGCTTCCGCTTTCACCTGTAATCAATACAGTTGAAAATGAATTTGATACCTTTAATATTTCCTGCTTAAGCTCATTTATTTTTTTACTGCTACCAATAATTTTTTCTGCATTAAGAGCATTAACAGTAGATGTCATAGCATAAATGCTTGATTGAATCTTACTTAAATCTCTAAAAAGCATTACCTGCTTGTACATTGGATTTTCAGAAACATCGTATATATCTCCTATAACGGTATTTACAGTATCACCGATTCTAACTCTATATTCCTTATTGTTATTTACAGTATCACCTGTTGCTTCTATATAAATTTTTTCATTGTTAATTATTCTTGTGATTCCAAGTTGTTTCTTGGCACTTAAATTAATAGTGTCCACATTTCCCTCATTATTAATAATGATGGCACCTTCATCCATGCTTCTGGTTATTAATTTAAGCATATTTATAATAGACATTTTATCTTTAGCTTCTTCATCCTCATATGCCTTAGTTGCAATAAAATCAGCTATTTGAGCCAAAAATTCTAAATAGTTGTCTAAATTACCCTCAATTAGATTTTTAGATTCTTC
>JAQSYS010000079.1 GCA_029256005.1 Sedimentibacter sp. | reverse complement strand
ATATTTTTCAATACTAATTTTTCCTAAATCAGATATATTTTGTAGGATGTTTTCCTGAGGTAAAAAAACTTTAGAAATGTTTAATTTATTTGGATAATAATCATATATATTACTTCCAACCTTTTTTGTTCTACATTTAAAATAAAATTCAAAAATATCAGAATTCAAGTATGTCAGGAAATAATTAAGTGGTATTTTCCTGTTGATATTGTTTATGAAGTAAATATCTGCGCTGCAAAAGTATTTGTTTTCATCATAATAAAAATTATTGTTGCTTGCCTTATATGGGAAAACTATTTTTGGATTTTCAAAATCAGATTGAGCCCTGCCCCATTGAAGTTCATACCATTTTCTATACCCTTTGACACATTCTCTTCTGTTTTGAAGCCTGTCTTTATAGAATGTAAGATAATTGATTGCATTTGGGTAATTTTGTTCACAATCTATTATATTAGTATATATCAGGTATAAGTTATTATATTTTATGCTTGCTTTCGTTATATTGCTGTTTTTTATCCATTTTTTCAGCAAATTGCTTTCGATTTCGTATTTTTCTACTGTTTCTTCATCAACTATGAATGCTTTGTCAAGTCCTGTTATGATGCCTTGCCTGATTGTGCAAATATCTTTTATGAATGTGTTAGAAATTTCATCTATGCGATTAAACAATTGCTCATCTGCATCTTTTAATATAATCCAACCTGTATTTTTTAGCTTGTCCTGTTTGTAAGCAAATTTATCAGTTAATGTATTGTTTGTATATTTGACGTATGAAAACGTATTTTTGTTCCCGAATTTATTTAATAATGTAATTATGGCAGGGCTAACCATTGCGTCTTTAAATACAGTTTTTCCGCTGAAATCAATAAGAGATATTAAATCAAAGTTGTTTTTTATATAAGTTCTCATTCTATCAGCATATAATGCTTCCATGAAATACCTTGATGTAATGAATGATATAATACCATCTGTTTTTAATAGTTTATGACTTTTCTCGAAAAAACAGTATGATATGTCAGCCTTGTCATAAAATACATCGCTATAGGTTTCATACAAAATTTTTTTGTATTCCATGGACGAGTTTTTATGACCTACATAAGGAGGGTTCCCAACAATAATATCAAATTTATCAAGATTTATTGCATCTGTAAGATAATCAAGATTAAAGATATTAAAGTTCACATCACTGCATTTGCTTGCAAAGATAATACCTGCTTTTGTCAAAAATATAGAAAATTCATCAATGTCCACACCATACAGCATATTTTCAATGATGTATTTATCATCAATCTCATTGTTTAATGCTTTTTTGATTTTAATAAATGCTTCTATTAGAAAATAACCTCCTCCACAGGAGGGATCAAGGATTTTCAAGTCTTTAGACAGTTTTTTGAGTTCAAACAATTGATTCAACATGTTATCAATAATATCAATGGGTGTATACACTTGTCCTAAATTTTTCTTTTCCTTGGAAGTTAGCAAAGTTTCATATAGTTCTGCAGGACGAAAGTTGTCCGAATTAATGGAATTCTTGTTTGAAGCTATTATTGTAAAAACCTTATCTTCAATATTTTCATATTTAAGATCGAATTGTTTATATTCACTAAATATATTCTTATTGTTGCTGGAAAAAAGTTGGGTAGTAGCTTTGAAACTATGGATATCTTTGCCCAAAATCTCGAGTCCACTTGTTTTGCAACAGTATAAGACCTTGGATACCAAATATATGATATACCTCACATCAGCAATGTAATCACGATTATCTAAGTCTTTTATTAATGAACTTATCATTTTTAACAGCAATTTATCCATAACTACCTCTTGAGTTACTTGTGTTTACTCAATATTAACATGCAATGGAAATTAAATCAATACAATCGGTCCTATAATGCTATATATAAGTATAAGCATATGGAGGTGATAAGATGGCAGTTGTAACAAATCAGGCAGACTCAAAGCTTAAATTAGTTTTAAACGCAGGTCTAGATGAAAACAACAAGGATATCATTAAAAATAAAACATTTTCTAACATTAAGTCAACAGTTAACAATGATGACTTATACAACTTGGGAGTTGCAATATCCGAGTTGCAGTCATACTCTCTAGTGAACATTAAGAGATATGAAGAATATGAGATTTTAGAAGAAATTTAATTTGATTTATCTATGCTTTATAAAGAGGTGATATAATGGCGAAGAAATTAGTAATGATTTTCAAAAATGCTGAGGGGAAGTCATCAACTTTGACAGTTGAAGAACCTAAAGCTGGATTGACTGACGCTGAAGTTAGAACAGTTATGGATGCAATAATTGCTCAAAATGTATTTAATACAAACGGCGGGGACCTGGTAACAGTAAAATCAGCTGAAATAATTTCAACGACAGAAGAAATTTTAATATAGATGCTTTAGTAGCAAATCATTTTAAATCTTGTTATTAAAATATTATATATTATGATATAATATAAGGGCGGGCGGCTTTGCCCGCCCGTTTAAAATAAAATAAAATAAACCGGAGGATTCCATGATAAACAAGAGTGAAATAATTAATAAAAATAAAACATTAAAAGATGTTTCAGAACTAAGGGAAGTATTGTGGCTTAATCCTAATATATCAGCATATGAAGAATCTTCAAAGAAAATAAATATGGACATATCTGCAATTGACGATGCGGAAAGACGACTTAATAAATTTGCACCCCTCATTGAAATTCTGTTTCCTGAAACAATTCCATCCAAAGGTATAATAGAATCACCATTAAAAGAAGTCAATAAGATGAAAAATACTCTTGTTTCTTTTTATGACACTGAGATTTCAGGAAGATTAATGCTCAAGATGGACAGTCATCTGGCGATAGCAGGCAGCGTAAAAGCAAGAGGGGGTATCTATGAGGTGTTGAAATATGCAGAATATCTCGCTCTTGAAAATAACATGATACAAGAAACTGATGACTATTCTATTCTATCACAACAAAAATACAAGGATTTTTTCAATCAATTTAAAATACAAGTCGGTTCAACAGGAAATCTGGGACTGAGCATTGGCATAACTTCAGCAGCCTTGGGATTTAATGTAACAGTACATATGTCTTCGGATGCAAAACAGTGGAAAAAGGATTTGTTAAGATCTAAGGGTGCACAAGTTGTAGAATATGACAGTGATTTTTCAAAAGCTGTAGAGGAAGGCAGAAAGCTTTCAGATCAGGATCCAATGAGCTACTTTGTAGATGATGAAAATTCAATGAACTTGTTTTTAGGTTATGCAGTTGCTGCTAGAAGGCTCAAGAAGCAGTTGGATGAAATGAACATAAAAGTTGATGAAGAACATCCTATGTTTGTTTATCTTCCATGTGGAGTTGGAGGAGCACCGGGAGGGATAACATATGGCTTAAAGTCTGTATATAAAGATAATGTACATTGCTTCTTTGTTGAGCCGACACATGCCCCTTCAATGCTCATAGGAATGGCTACAGGATTACATAATGATATATGTGTACAAGACTTAGGAATTGACGGCAAGACTCATGCAGACGGATTAGCAGTTGGAAGGCCATCTAAACTTGTTGGAAAAATGATGGACAGTATGCTTGGAGGGATTTTTACTGTAGAAGATTACAAGCTTTATGACAATATGAGATTTTTGCATGAATCAGAAAATATAGACATTGAACCTTCTGCATGTGCTGCCTTTGAAGGAGTAATTAAAATAGAAGTTTCTGAAGTTGGAAAAGAATATATTAAAGCGAATGATTTACAGGAAAAAATGAAAAATGCTGTCCATATTGCATGGGCAACAGGCGGAAGTCTTGTACCTGAGGAAATAAACAGAGGGTTTTTAACTACTCATTTAAATTAAATGTTGAAAAATAAAAGTTAATTTGATAACATAAATAAAAATATATGATAAAACTTGATGATATAAAAAGAAATACAATAAATCATCATAAGATCGGGAGGCATCATGAAAGCTAATACAAACCCTGCAAAAGGGATGAGAGACATAACACCTCAAGAAAAAGAAGTAAGAGATTATGTTGAAGGGGTAATTGTAAGTACATACAAACAAAGCGGATTTGAACTTATAGAAACACCTGTAGTTGAAAATATTGAAAATCTTATTGGAAGCAAGGGCGGAGAAAATTTAAAATTAATATTCAAAATTTTAAAAAGAGGGGAAAAACTTGATTTTACAAAGGACATATCTGAGGATGACTTGGCTGATTTGGGGTTAAGATATGACCTGACTGTACCTCTAAGCCGTTTTTACTGCAACAATAAGGCTAATTTGCCATCTGTTTTTAAGGCTTTACAGGTAGGCAATGTGTTCAGAGCTGAAAGAGCACAAAAGGGAAGATACAGGAGCTTCAAGCAGTGCGATATTGATATTATCGGAGACGGTACGAAAGCAGCAGAGTTGGAACTGATAGCAACTACTGCAAAAGCACTGACTGCTCTTGGCGTTAATGATTTCGTAGTTAGATTTAATGACAGAAGAGTTTTGAAGGCAGTAATTTTAAATTGTGGATTTACCGAAGAAGAATTTGACGGTGTATGCATAGTTGTTGACAAACTGGATAAGGTTGGAATGGAAGGTGTTGAAAAAGAACTTTTAGGCAAATGCTATAATACTGAGTCAGTTGAAAACTTGATGAAAGCATTAAAAAACATAAATGAAAATGGAACAGAATGCCTTTTAGAATACGGAGTGTCTGAGAATGTAGTAAATGAAGTAAAGGAAATTCTTGAGATTTCAAGAGAATATGCGAATGGAAATTATGACATTGAATTTGATTTTACTTTAATAAGAGGTATGGGCTACTATACTGGTTCAATCTTTGAAATAGCGTATAAGAATTTAGGATATTCAATTGCAGGCGGCGGAAGATATGATGAAATGGTTGGAAATTTCATTGGAGAAAAAATTCCTGCCATTGGATTTTCAATTGGATTTGAAAGATTGGTTAATCAGTTGATGGATGAAAAGTTCAAAGTTCCGAACAAAGAAAAAGTAGTATTGCTTTTCGAATCTGAAGATAAATACATCGAAGTAATGAAAAAAGCAGATGAAATAAGAGAAATGGGATATACAGTATCGATATTTGAAAAAGCAAAGAAGTTAGGAAAACAGTTGAATCAATTCTCTGAATATGGATTCAATAAATTTGCTGTTTATAGTAAGGATGAAACAGAAATTAAAGATTTAGCATCTAATTAATAAACGAAGGTAAGGGGAGGTAATTTGTTTGACAAATTACCTCCCCTTATTTTATTTGTTCTATTTACTGCTTTCATCTTCAGTTGCTTCTTTTTTTACAAGACGTGATAGAACAAAAGTTATAAATACTGCAGAAATAACTCTGGCTGAAATCAATGCTATTACATTAGCACCTGCTGCACCGAATAACATTGAATCTTCTATGACAGCATGGCACATGGACAAAAACATAGTAATTAATAAAACACTTCTCTTATCTATGTTATAGTCTTTGACGCTCTGAATCACTGCTCCTGCCCCTATAGTTAATCCAAATACTATACCAAATAATAATGATACACCAGATTTTTCGCTTATAGTAAAAAACTTTGATATAGGTTTTATTGCATCTGATAATTTATCTATTAATTTTGTATCCTTAAATATTTCTATAATAATCATGATAGGTATCAATACTTTAGCGATACTCCAAATAAAAGCAATTAAATTAGTTAGTATATTTAAAATTATATCCATATCATCACCTGAATATCCTGTAAAATAGAAATCCCATTATTAGTGAAAAAATAATTCTCAGAGAAACACTGGCAAATGTGCTTACACCTAATTTTTTAACAACTGCTCCCTCAGTAATCAAATTATGAGCAATGGAAAGCATAATTGCTAAAGTAGTCATTTGAGTGCTTGTGAATTTGAAAGCAGCCAAAGCTCCTAAAGCTGCGTAGGTTCCAGAAAACCATCCTAAAATTAAAACTAAAGATGATTCGCCCGGAAGACCAAATACAGACATTACTGGCTCGAAAAGCACAGCTATTTTACTTAGTATTCCTGAAATTGAAAGCAGCTGTACGCATATATAGACCGGCACTAAAATCTTCAACAAATCAAGCAAGGTTTTAATGCCATTTATGAAGCCTCTTTTAAATGTGTCAATTGTTACCATACCATTCCTCCTTGAGTCATGAGCAAAATTATAACATAGTAAATTTTTATTAACAATAAATATTTTATATTCTATATTGAATCATATTCGGAAATCAATTGACACTGTTTGTTAGCTTTGATAGAATTGGTACAATGACATACTAGGTATGATACCTGTGTATGTATTAAATCTATTAGGAGAGCAACTATGAATTTCAAAAAAATACTCACAATAATTACTGTCCTTATTTTCACATTTTCAATCAAGCCTGTATTTGGTAATGAATCGTCAGGCAGCACAGTGCTGACTACATATTCATCCGAATACAACAAATATACAAACAACCCATATGGTTATGAAATAGTTCTTTTTAACAGTCTTAAACTTAATGAGGATATAGTAAGCGTTAAAAGCAGATTTGAATCAGAAAATTTAGTTATTGATGTACTATACGATAATTTTTATAACGATCTAAACAATAAATCTACATATTTAAACTATGGAAACAAGGGAATACTAGATAATCCGGCATTTAATATTACCGGTGATTACAATCATAACTTTGGAGGATTAAACGGACACGTAATTCTTTATGAAAGAAAGAAAATTGAAAAGGCAGAGCAGGACAGAAACTATTATGCAATGATTACATTTTCAAGATCATACAAGGAATTAATAACTGTGTTCATGAAGTCAACAGAGCCTCTGTATATAGATCACATAATGCCAAGCTTTAAATTAATTGAAAAATCAGGCAGTATGAAAGCTGATAAAATTAACAATCCAGTAATAAAGACATTTGATAAAAAAACTAAGGATTTTTATGATGAATACTTTGGAAATAATGAAAAAATAGATTTTGGAATATTTGAGCCTACATATCCACTTTATGCATATAGATTAGAACAGATTGAAAACTCATTTGATTATAAATTTCCTGTTGTTTTGTTGTACAATTCCTTCCAGCTTCCTTTTAAGGCGGATTATATGAACAAGGCTAAGGAACAAGGCAAGGTTGTGGAGTATGGTTTATACACCACAGAT
Source organism: Sedimentibacter sp. (assembly GCA_029256005.1). GTDB lineage: Bacteria > Bacillota > Clostridia > Tissierellales > Sedimentibacteraceae > Sedimentibacter. The sequence goes on along the minus strand of JAQSYS010000079.1, from coordinate 69 downwards.
ATGATAGATGGAAAGGAACAGGATATTACACTTGAAATTATTGAAGGAAAATATGATGAATACCTTAAT
>JAQSYS010000078.1 GCA_029256005.1 Sedimentibacter sp. | reverse complement strand
AGGATTGCAGATAATTATCCAGCCCTCCCTAAAATAACTCCAATCGATGGCTATTATGGAGAATCTACTATTATAGCAGTTATGGAATTTCAAAGAATATTTAATTTGCCAGTAACCGGCATTATTGATGAAGCTACATTTTATAAAATTAGACAAATATTTGTCGCTGTATCAAAATTATCAGAATTAGCAGCAGCTGGTTCAATCTATGAAGAAATAATAGAAATAACTAAAGGAACTTTATTGCAAGGAGATATTCGTCCAAGGGTTGAACTATTACAATACTTTTTGGATGTTTTATCAAATTTTTACAATTCTATTCCCAGTGTTGCATATACAGGCATATTTGACGAACAAACAAGAGCAGCTGTTATAGAATTTCAAAAGATAATGGGTTTACCAATGACAGGAATTGTAGACATGGATACCTGGAATCTTCTGTTTAGTACAATACTCGGAATATTTAACACAATACCGCCACAGGAAGTTTATCTACCATTTTTAAGGTACCCGGGTACAGTTTATGAAAAAGGGCAAGGCATTGAACATCCTGGAGTTTTCATTATTCAAGAAATGCTATCTTATATATCTTTAGTTATTCCAACAATTCCTCCTATAAATGAACAAGGGGTATTTGGTGAAGAAACTGAAAAAGCAGTAATGGCTTTTCAACAAATATTTGGGCTAGAACCAACAGGAATTGTTGATGAAGCTACATGGAATGAACTGGTAAGAATATATAGAAGCCAAAGATTTAGCGGATTAGAATAATAGATTAATAAAAAAACACCTGCTATTATGCAAGTGTCAATTTCGTATGTAGAGAGTAAATACATAAGCCGAGTTTTGTATTAAACAATCATCTATCTACGCTTGTCGTTACCAACAAGCTCCAGCAACCTACCATTTGGACTGTGACGAGCAGCCACTCCAAGGTCCGTTCTTGGTCTTGCTCCAGGTGGGGTTTACATAGCCAATTAGTCACCTAATTGCTGGTGAGCTCTTACCTCACCTTTCCATCCTTACCGATTGCTCGGCGGTTTCTTTCTGTTGCACTATCCTTGAGGTCACCCTCACCGGGTATTACCCGGCACCCTGCTCTAAGGAGCTCGGACTTTCCTCATGCTTACGCATGCGATTGTATAATTTACTCTTGTATTATTTTACATTATTTATTTTTTAAAGTCAAATGAATTATTAACCAATAATTTAAGGTTTTGGCAAATATTAAGCACTATACTTAGCCATTCCATTAGATTAATGAATTTTATAGTTGATTATTTTACAGTTTACAGGTTGTTTAGTTGTTCAAGCCATAATGTAAATGATGCATCACTAGGCATTCTCCAGTCACCCCTTGGTGACAAAGATACTGAACCAACCTTTACTCCATCTGGTAAGCATGAACGTTTAAACTGCTGTGTAAAAAATCTTTTATAGAATTTCTTCAATGTTTCAAGTATCACTTCATCATTATACTCGCCTTTAAAAGCTATTTGAGCCAAGAAATAGATTTTATCCGGCTCATATCCGTTACGTATCATGTTGTAAAGGAAAAAGTCATTTAAATCATATGATCCTACAGCTTTTTCTGTAAACTGAGTTATTTTTCCTTCCTTGTCAGGAGGTAAAAGCTCAGGACTTACAGGTGTGTCGAAAACATCTAACAACGCTTTTTGAATTTCCCCTGAAGTTTGTTCTTCTGCATACCATTTGACCAAGTATCTAACCAATGTCTTTGGAATACTTGCATTGACACCGTACATTGACATATGATCTCCGTTATATGTTGCCCATCCTAAAGCAAGCTCAGATAAATCACCTGTTCCTATCACTATTCCGTTTTCCATATTAGCAATGTCCATAAGTATCTGAGTTCTTTCTCTTGCTTGAGAATTTTCATATGTTACGTCATGGACATCAACATCATGTCCGATATCTTTGAAATGCTGAAGGACAGATTCTTTTATTGAGATTTCCCTAGTTGTAACTCCCAACTCTCTCATTAATGTAAGAGCATTGTTGTATGTTCTTGATGTTGTTCCAAAGCCCGGCATAGTAACAGCGATAATGTTGTTCATTGGACACTTAAGCTTTTTCATTGCTTCAACTGTTACTAATAGTGCCAATGTGCTGTCAAGTCCTCCAGAAATACCTACAACAGCCTTCTTGGTCCCTATCTTACTCATTCGCTGAAAAAGACCTGTTGATTGGATATTTAAAATTTCTTTGCACCTTTTGTTTCTTTCTTCTAAATTTGAAGGAACAAATGGTCTTGAATCTACTTCTCTTTCTAAACTACCATTATCAGAATATCCTAAATCAATATTTATATATTGATAATTCAATTTTTCTTGTTTTCCCATGTAAGTGTTGAATTTAACTCTGTCATTCATTAGCTTTTCCACATCTATGTCACCGTAAATTATGTTTGATTCCATAGAAAATCTGTCCTCATTTATAATTGAGCCGTTCTCTGCAATCATTGCATGACCTGAAAAAACAACATCCGTTGTGCTTTCAGTCTGACCTGCTGAAGAAAAAGCATATGCTGTGATACATTTTGCTGACTGTATCTTAACAATTTCCCTTCTGTAATCCGGTTTGCCGATTGTTTCATTGCTTGCAGAAGGATTCAAAATTAAATTAGCACCAAACATTGTATGGTAAGAGCTTGGAGGAATATTAACCCATAAATCTTCACATACATCTATACCGATGCACAGCGCGGATAAGGAATCCTTAAACAATAAATTTTCATTGAATGGTACTTCTTGTCCACAAATATTAATATTACTGCTTATTCTTGAAACAGAAGAAGCAAACCAACGTTTTTCATAAAATTCATTGTAGTTTGGAACAAATGTCTTTGGAACAGCTCCAAGTATTTTTCCGCATTTCAGCAATACTGCACAGTTAAACAACTGATTGTCTGTTTTAATAGGCATTCCGACTGAAATTAAAATATTTAAGTGGCTTGTTTCTTTTAGAAGCACATTAAGTGCATCCTCAGCACCTTTTATCAATGTTTTCTGATTAAATAAATCACCACATGTATATCCTGTTATACTAAGCTCAGGAAACAATATTACTTTAGCATTTTTAGTTTCGCAGGCATTCTTTGCTAATAAAGCAATTTCTTTTGCATTAAACATTGGATCTGCAACCTTTATTACCGGTACTGCAACAGCAATTCTAACATATTCAAAGTTTTTCATTTTTAGCCCTCTAAATTATAAGTTCTTTTACAGTATTTTTATTTATAATCATTACATTCAAATCATTATTTTTTTCCAGTACATACTTTATATTTTCAAGAGAAAGATATTCTGTATAATAGTGTCCGGCATCTATGATGCATAAATTATGTTGAAGTGCATTTTGAGCTTGATGATATTTTATATCACCAGTTATGTATACATCTGCATTTTTGATGATAGAATCTTTAATAAAATCACTGCCACTTCCACCGCAGAATGATACCCTGGTAATTATTTTATGTCTATTATTGCAATATAATTTAACATATTCTGTATTCAGCTGCAATTTTACTATGTTGGCATATTCTACAATATTTATTGGTTCTATGCTAGCAATACCACCATAACCGCTGTTATCACTGTTTATAATATGAAGAACCTCATAATTATTTATACTTAATTTTTCAGCAAGCTTTTGATTAACGCCCATTTCAGCACAATCAAAATTTGTGTGCATGCTGTATAAATTTATGTTATTTTTTATGAGCATTTGAATTAATTTACCTTCATATGTACTAAAATCAATTGATTTTAAAGGAGAAAACAACATCGGATGATGTGTAATTATCAAATCTATATTATTATGTACTGCATATTCTACAGCTTCAATATCTACATCAAGAGTTAACATAATATTACTTATGTCGTTATTCAGGTCCCCCACTTGCAATCCGCTGTTGTCCCAATCTTCCTGCTTCTTCAATTTTAGTTCTTCACTTAACAATTTTATAACTGAATCGACTTTAATTTTCCATCAACTCCTTTATTTTTAAGTTTTTCAACTTTAAAACTTCTATTTTTTCATTATAATCGCTGCTGGTATTTTTTTCAATACTTCTGATAATATTTTCGTTAGTGTTTAATAATTTATTCATATACTCATTCATCAAAGGGTCTTTCTTTTCGAGAACCTTTTTGCTTATTTCATAATATATTTCATCTTTTATTTCTTCTTTGCCAGGGACTGCTTTTATTATAAAATAGTAATGATGCAGTTCTTTCACAATATTTTCATCTATTATTTTAAAACCATTTTCATATAAATATTGTCTTAGTTTATTTCCAGTGGTCATTGGTTGTAAAATTAGTTCTTTAGCCTGTAATGCAATATTTTTGGATGTTTCAATTATATCTGAAATCAATTCTCCACCCATTCCTGCAATAATTATTGCATCTGCTTCTTTTTCATTTAATACTGTTAATCCGCTTCCAAGTCTGAAGTCACACTTTGAATTTAATTCTACACTATTTAAATGTTCTATTGCCCTATTTAATGGTCCTTCATTTATATCTGTTGCAATAACCCTCTCACATTTGCTATCTTGTAAAAGCATTTCTGCAACATAACCATGATCTGTGCCTATATCAGCTGCAACGCTGCATTCAGAAACCATAGATTTTATACATTCTAATCGGTTCATATTATATCCCTCTTTATATACTGAGATTGCTCAGAATGAGAATAATAAACGTATTATATCGTCATACAACAACGGGAGGACACAAGGTCCTCCCCTACATATACTGTTCATTATTTACTGAATAAAAATTTAAAAGTAATTTTTACTCCAAGTAGTCCTTCAACTTCTTGCTCCTGCTTGGATGTCTCAATTTTCTTAAAGCTTTTGCCTCAATTTGTCTAATTCTTTCTCTTGTAACATCAAATTCTTTTCCGACCTCTTCGAGAGTTCTGGCTCTACCGTCATCTAATCCAAATCTTAATCTTAATACTTTTTGCTCTCTGTCAGTCAATGTGTGAAGTACACTTGAAAGCTGTTCCTTCAGCAGTGTGAATGTTGCTACATCTGAAGGTGCCTGCACTTCATCATCTGGGATGAAATCTCCTAAATGGCTGTCTTCCTCTTCTCCTATTGGAGTTTCTAATGAAACGGGTTCCTGAGCAATCTTAAGAATTTCTCTTACTTTTTCCGGTTCCATTTCCATTTCAAGAGCTATTTCTTCAGGAGTTGCATCTCTACCTAATTCCTGGAGCAGCTGTCTTTTAATCCTTATAAGCTTGTTTATAGTTTCAACCATATGAACAGGAATTCTTATAGTTCTTGCTTGATCAGCAATTGCCCTTGTGATAGCCTGACGTATCCACCATGTTGCGTAGGTGCTGAATTTGAATCCTTTTGTATAATCGAATTTTTCAACCGCCTTAATTAATCCAAGATTTCCTTCTTGGATTAAGTCAAGAAAAAGCATGCCTCTTCCCACATAACGCTTTGCAATACTTACTACGAGTCTTAAATTAGCTTCTGCAAGTCGTTTTTTTGCTTCAGTATCGCCATCTTGCATTCTTTTTGCAAGTTCTATCTCTTCATTTGCTGACAATAATGGAACTTTACCTATTTCTTTTAAATACATTCTTACTGGATCGTCAATGTTTACACCCTTTAATATATCATCATCAGATTGGCTGACAAAATATTCAGGGTCTTCTTTTATTTCTGCTTCATCAACATCATCAACCTTCTCAGGAATCATATCATCCTGAAAACCAAGAATTTCAAGGTCATTGTCTTCTGCTTGCTTATAAAAATCATCTATAAATTCTGGGTTAATATCCAATTTTTCAAAGGATCTTAATACTTCTTTATATGTTATAAATCCATTTCGCTTGCCTTTTTCAATTAACTTATTTTTTATGGAATCAATTTTTTGAAGCATTTCTGCATTTTTTTCAGATTCATCTTTTTCAATCAAATTTTTATTTTCTCCCACGGGTTAATTAACCTCCTCTTTAGTTGACTTAATTTTTTTAGCGAGGCTAAAAATTTCATTCATTATTTCTGCGCTGTTTGAAGTATTTTCAGATTGTGTTAAACTGTCGGTCAATAGAGTTCTCTTGTTTTCATAGTATTTAATTTTAAGTCTTTTAATACAATCTTTAAATAAAGCCTCTAAATTATCATAATCAACATCGTCATACTGCAATAAAATATTTACATCCGTTTTATCTTTTATAATATTATTCAAGCTATCTTTATTTATACTCATATCATTAATTCTGTATTCATATATTTCTTTGAATATATTATAGTAGTCCAATTCCTTAAAGGTATTTTCATTGACTATCTCTTTTAACTGATATGCAAAATCATTATTTAAGAGTATAAGTTTTATTAGCTCCTCCTCATGGGATGTTGTAATTTTATTTACCTGCAGCTGAACTTGAGCAGGTTGTGCAGATTTAACAAAAGTCACTTGTTTAATACTTTTTTTATTGTATTCATTTATTATGGACTCTTTGGAAACACCCACTTTTTTTGATAATTTTTCAAAAATTAACTCTTTTTCTATTTCGCTGGTTATATTTACTATATTGTCAAAAAATTTATTTATATATTCAACTTTATTAGAATTTTTAAAAATTTCTTTAAAATGAAATTCTAAAAAGTTATAATAATCTAGGGAATTTTCAATTAATTTGTCGAAATTTATTTTACCAAATTTATTTAAGAACTCATCTGGATCCTTAGCATTTGGAATTATTACTACCTTTGCATCAAGACTGTTCTTCTTAAACATATTTATTGCTTTTAAAGCTGCATTCTGTCCTGCATTGTCAGCATCTAATGCTATATAAAAGTTCTTTGAATATCTTTTCATTAGTTTTATTTGATTGTCTGTCAATGATGTTCCAAGAGCTGCAACCGTTGTATCATACCCATAGGTATGCATCTTGATAACATCCATGTATCCTTCAACCAATATAAAACTCTTATCCTTAACGGATTCCTTTGCAAGATTTAATCCGTATAAATTATAGCCTTTGTTGAAAATTAAAGTTTCTGGGGAATTAAGATATTTAGGAAGTGAGTCATCCATGACCCTTCCTCCAAAGCCGATAATTCTTCCTTTTACATCAAAAATAGGAAACATGACTCGATTTCTGAAACGGTCATAATATGAATCACTATTTTGCTTTTTTATAATAAGTCCTGCTTTTAAAATATCTTCTTCTAAATAACCTTTATTTGTTAAATATTTTAGTAAATTATCCCATTGGTTTATAGCATATCCA
>JAQSYS010000077.1 GCA_029256005.1 Sedimentibacter sp. | reverse complement strand
CTTATAAATATAAATGAAATATAAGAAAAAGCGGTTAAGGTTAAAAAACTTAACTGCTTTTTTAACTATTTAAATATTTCAGATTAAATGATATAATGAGTTGAAAATTTAAATCTAGTAAAGGTAGGTACATATTATGGAATATAGAAATGCCGGATTAAGTGATATTCCTGCTGTTTCTTTGTTGCAGAAAAAATATCATATATCAACAATTAATGAAGAAGACAAGCCAGATGGATTTGTAACAACCTTGTTTTCTGAAAGTCAGTTTAAAGAACTTATTGAGAAAGAAAACGGACTTGCAATTGCTTGTGATGGCGATAGTGTTGTAGCATATGCTATGGCGGCATCTTGGGAATTTTGGGCAACATGGCCATTATTTCAAAAAATGATAAATGATTTACCTGATACCAAATATTTGAATACTGTACTTTCAGTAGAAAATTCCTATCAATATGGACCGGTATGTATAGACAAGGAATATAGAGGAACAGATGTTTTGCCAAATATTTTTGAATTTTCAAGACTTCAGATGAAGAAAAGGTTCCCTATTTTAATAACATTTATTAATCAAATTAATCATAGATCATATCATGCTCATTCAGTAAAGCTTGGACTAGAAGTCATTAAGACTTTTGACTTTAATGGCAATCATTATTATGAACTAGGTTATGATACTGCTAAAAGAACCAAAGGTTCAAATATAATAGAATAGAACAAAATTGAAAGGATATACAAACAATAAATATTATAGGACTGTCCCTCGCAAACAAGCGGAAATTAATTGGGTGTAAAGTTTAGCTTATTAATCTTTTTTAATATTTATTTGCTCTTGGGCAGCTGCTGTTAAAATAGTCTGACCAACATTATTAATAAACTTTCCAAGTATAAATTGGTCTTTTGTATCTATGTTGTCTATTAATAAAATACCAATCAAAGATGACAAAAGTATAAATTGTTTAGGTGGCAATGAAGTAATATAGGAAACTAAAGTTTTGTATGCATTATTTTCTGAATTAACTTTATCTTTATCATTATTATCAGAAGTATCTTCGAAATTTAATATTCTTGTTATATCTTCATAACCTGGACTTTGATTGCTCATAAAAATCCTTCCTTTTTAATTTACTAAATTAATATATGTTCTAATTTATGGGAAGTGAAGAAATTTAATCAAAATTATAATAATATAAAGATAGACAAATATTAAATTTGTATTTGGAAACAAAATAATATGAGTTCAAAAGCTGTACGGAGAAATATTATGATTAATGGAATTGTTGAAATAGATTTACATGGAATGAACACATATAAGGCAAAGACCCTAATTGACAGTCAACTGAGAAGAGTAAATGGAAGTGTCTATTATATTAGACTGATTCATGGATTTCATGGTGGAACTGAATTAAAATTGATGATTCAAGATGCCTATGGCAATGGCAAACATCCGAAAGTTAAAAGAGTAAAAAACGGAAATAATCCAGGAATTACTGATTTAATTTTAAGAGAATTATAGGTATTAACAGATTTACAATATTGTACTCCTATCGAGTCTAAAAAATCGAGATAGGAGTATTTTTATTTCAGAAATTTACTTTTTTAATATGGAGACTCTTTTTCTGAATCAATTATTTTTTTGCCAGAGAATATGCACATTAAAATTATGATTTTATTTGTGTAGATAATCTAAACACTCACACTTCAGCATTTGATTAAAATTACCACAATACATTCCAGTTTCTGCCTTATTATTCTAATCTAAGTAGTTTATTTGTTGTAATGTAGCTGTTTAAAGAATAATTAAAATTATGGCATATAAATTGCTAAGTATTAAGATGTATTTTACTTAACAAATAACAAGTTTTGGAGGAATGTAGTGAAAGGTACTATCAATGATGTTTATGTAGTAGCATACGGCCGTTCAGCAATAGGCAGATCAGGTAAAAAGGGAGCTCTCAGAAACATGCATCCTGTTGAATTGGGAGGAAGAGTTCTGGAAGGTATATTGAAGAAAATTCCACAACTAAAAACTGATGATATTGAAGATGTTATCGTTGGTTGTGCTCAACCGGAAGGGCTACAAGGCTACAACATGTCAAGGTTAATAGCATTAAGAGCAGGTCTTGGACATGGCGTACCTGGAATGACAATTAACAGATTTTGTTCTTCAGGTTTACAATCAATCGCTATTGCGGCTTCCATGATTGCTTCAGGTCAATCAGATGTCATAGCTGCAGGTGGAGTTGAATCTATGTCAACAATTCCTATGTTTGGAGATGTAACACCTATTTCTGAAGCTGGAGTAAGAGAGATAGAGGTAGGAGCTTATATGCCTATGGGATTAACAGCAGAAAATGTTGCTGCAAATTATGGATTAACAAGAGAAGAATTAGATTCCATGGCTGTTGAGAGCCATAGGAAAGCTGCAGTTGCTCAGGATGATGGAAAATTTGACGAAGAAATAATACCTCTTGATGGAGTGGATGATGATGGCAATCTAATTATATTTGATAAGGATCAAGGTATAAGAAGAAATGTAACAATGGAATCACTAAGTCAATTGAAAACTGTTTTTAAAGAAGATGGTGTTGTAACAGCTGGTTCATCTTCTCAAACCAGCGATGGAGCTGCATTTGTTGTTTTAATGTCTAAGGAAAAAGTCGATGAATTAGGAATTAAACCTATTGCTAAATTTATAGGTTTCCAGGTAGCAGGATGTGATCCAACACTAATGGGATTAGGACCAATTTACGCTGTTCCAAAGGTTATGAAAAAAACATGTTTATCAGTAAATGATATGGATGTTATAGAAATAAATGAAGCATTCGCTGCTCAAGCAATACCATGTATAAATGAATTGAAGTTTGATCTTAATAAGGTAAATCCAAATGGAGGTGCTTTAGCACTGGGACATCCTTTAGGTGCAACGGGGGCAGTATTAAGCTGCAAGGCATTATCAGAATTAGAAAGAAATGGTGGCAAATATGCGCTTGTTACTATGTGTATAGGCGGAGGCATGGGTGCTGCTGGCATTTACGAAAAATGTTAATCTATAAATAGATTAATGTAATAATAAAAAACTATAAAATATTTAAAAACCCAACAACAAAAAATGATTAATAAAAATTTAGGAGGCATATTATGAATGATAAAATAATAATATCATGTGCTTTAACAGGTGCTTGGTCACCAAAAGAAAAAAATCCTGCTGTTCCATACACACCACAGGAAATAGCAGATGCAGCTTATGAAAGCTGGAAAGCAGGAGCTGCAGTTGTGCATATTCACATGAGAGATGAAAATGGTGTTGGCACAATGGATTTTGATAGATTTAAAGAAAGCATTCGCTTACTAAGAGAGCATAAGGATTGTGACGTAATAATCAACTGTACTTCATCAGGTGGATTAAATCCAAGTGAAGAAACTAGAATGGCACATTTCAGAGGTATTCCTGATATCGAAGTAGGATCACTTGATATAGGTTCATTTAACTGGGGAGATAGTGCAATATTCAATAATAACCCAGAATTTTTAAAGAAGTTATGTAATACTTACAATGAAAATAATGTTGTGCCAGAAGTTGAAATTTTTGATATGGGTATGTTAGGTAACGCTAAACACTATGTTAAAAATGGATATATTAAGAGTCCAATGTGGTGTCAATTAGTACTTGGAGTATTAGGTGGAATGGATGCTACAGTAGATAATTTATTACATCTTGTAAGAAATCTTCCAGAAGGAACTATATGGTCAGCATTTGGTATAGGAATAAATCACCTTCCAATAATGTATGCTACTTTAGCATTAGGAGGACACATAAGAGTTGGTCTAGAAGATAATCTTTATATGTCTCGAGGGCAAAAAGGAACAAATCCAATGATGGTTGAAAGAGCTGTAAGAATAGTAAAAGAATTCGGAAAAGAAGTAGCAACTCCTGCTGAAGCAAGAGAAATACTTGGAATCAAACCACTTATAAGATAATACAAACCATTAAAAATTGCAGAGCTAACTGCAATTTTTAAATTTTATGACATATTTTTAACAAAAATATAATATAAGGGAGAAATGTTATGAAAAGATTAGCAATTATGGGATGCGGATCGTTAGGAACAATTTTGGGAGCATATATAGCAAAGGGTGGAAGACAAGTTGACCTTATAGATGCAAACAAGGCTCATGTTGATGAGCTTAATAAAAATGGAGCAAGAATACAGGTTTTAGGAAAAGAAGGTTTCACTGTTCCCGTTACAGCAATTACACCTGATCAGATGGAAGGTGATTATGATATATTTATATATATGGCAAAACAAACTTATAATGATGTTGCAATACCACAAATGTTGGCACATGCAAATGAAAAAACGGTTATTTGTACATGTCAGAATGGTATACCTGAACTTGCTGTATGTAAACAGTTCGATTCCGATAGAGTTATGGGTGCTCCCGTATTGTGGGGTGCAACATGGGTTGAACCTGGCGTTTCAAATTTAACACAAAGCGATGAATCTCTAAAAGGTGCTGCCTTCACACTTGGCTCAGTAAATGGTGTAGTTACACCAGAGGTGCTTGAATTAAAAGAAATACTTGAATATATGGGTCATGTTGACATTTCTCAGAACCTCATGGGTCAAAGATGGTGCAAGCTATTGATGAATTCAACCTTCAGTGGTATGTCCACAGTCTTAGGCGGAACATTTGGAGATGTAAGAAGAAGTGATTCAGCTATGAAATGTGTTGCTTATATAGGAAGAGAAAGTGTAAGAGTTTGTAAAGCATCAGGAATAAAAATGGAAGAATACCATGGAAATGATTTTACAAAGATATTTGAATTCAGCAATGAGGAAGAAATGCAACAAACTATATCAAAAGCAAGAGATATTTGGGCTGTATTTAATCTTCTTGAAGCAAGTATGTTACAGGATCTACAGAAGGGAAGAAAATGCGAAATTGACGCTATTAATGGTGTTGTATGTGAGTCAGGAAGAGAACATGAAATTCCAACTCCAATAAATGATATGGTTGTTGAAATTGTCAAAAAGAAAGAAAAGGGAGAATTAAAAGTAACTGATGCTCCTTTATATATGTATGAAGGATTGTTTGAATAAGGAGTGTATTATAAATGATATTTAACAATAGAGTTGCGGTAGTTACAGGTTCGGCTAAAGGACTTGGGGCAGCAATGGTTCAAAGATTTGCACAGGAAGGCGTAAAAGTTGTAGTAGTAGATTTTGATTTTGAAAAAGTAAATGTAGTTGTTGAACAGATTATTAGTAATGGTGGAGAAGCAATTGGTTTTAAATGTGATGTTACAAACAGAGAGGACGTAAAAGCTCTCGGAGAGAAAGTTATTGAACATTATGGACGATTGGATATTCTTGTAAATAATGCAGGAATAACAAGGGATTCTTCTTTCAAAAAGATGACTGATGAACAATGGGATGCTGTATTAAATGTTGATTTAAAATCTATATTTATTGTTACTCAGGAGTTATATAAGTATATGGAAGCTAATAATTATGGCAGAATCATTAATATAAGCTCTGTTATAGGTCTTTCTGGCAATTTTGGACAATCAAATTATTCAGCTGCAAAGGCAGGTGTTATTGGATTGACAAAGACATTAGCTATAGAACTTGGTAAAAAAGGAATAACAGTTAATGCTGTAGCACCTGGTTTTATAAACACAGATATGACAAAAGTAATGCCAGAAAATGTAAAAGATAAAATGGTTGCAAGTATACCTGTAGGAAGAGCTGGAGAACCTAACGATATAGCATCTGCTGTAGCATTTCTCGCATCTGAAGAAACAGGATTCATCAGCGGAGTTACACTGAGTGTTAACGGCGCTATGTATCTTGCATAATAAAAAAAATAATTTTAACAAAATAAACCATCTCATGTAATAAACTACATGAGGTGGTTTTTTAGTTTTTTAGAAATTGCAAAAAGTATTATTGTATTAAAAATAAAAACTGCGATGCAGCCTATGCATCGCAGTTTTTAAATCCCTAATTTATATTCTTCTAGAAAAAGCTAACCAATATTATTAATGATACAAAAGTTACAATAAGTGGAATTACGCTACTTGTCCAGAATACATGTTTATATGCTTGCTTGTGAGTTAACCCAAGTACTGCAAACATTAAGAATAATCCTGGTGAATGAGGTAATGTATCAAGAGCATCTGCAGAGATACTTACCAAACGGTGAAGAAGTTCTAGATTTGCACCAGATGCGATGAAGTCTTCAGCAAATGCTGTAAACATGATTCTTAATCCACCAGATGAAGAACCTGTTACTGCAGATACAATCATTGTAGCAAATACACCCTGTACATATGGGTTCATTTCCATACTTACAACCCATTCTACAATTGCAGCAAATGCAGCTGAATTTGATACAACTGATCCAAAAGCAACAACTCCTGCATAGCCGCCAATGCCATCAATTCCGCCTTCAAGGCCTGAAGCTACGAGTTTTTTAATATCTTTACCTTTAAATTTATCAAAATTAAGCACATATACAGTCAAAGTTCCTGCAAGCATTGCTCCAGTTGCTAACATTGTTGAATTGATTCCAAGTTTGCTGCCTACAACAATGATTGTCATTAATACTATCATTGGTAAAAATGCTTTTACTGAAGATGGTAATGTACTGCGATCTGCTACTTCATAAGTCGCAGGATCCACACCTTCAGGATATGACCAGTGCTCATTGTTAGCTCTGGCTTTCTTCTCTGCTTTGTTCATGTAGAAAACTACCATTATAAATATTGCAATCGAAGCTAGAATCCCCATAACTGGTGCGGCAGTGAGTGTTGTACCTAAGAATTGGGTAGGTATTACGTTTGTTAATGATGGTGTGCCTGGAAGAGCAGTCATTGTAAATGTTGCTGAACCTGCTATAATTACAGCCATTGTTAAGTGTCGAGGTAAGTCTGCTTCTTTAAATAATAAGAACATAATAGGTCCAACAGCATACACAACAACGAATAAACTAACACCACCATATGTTAGAACAGATGTTATGATAAAGCAAACAAGTAAAACTCTCTTTTTACCAAACCAGTCAATGAACTGATATCCAATTGATGATGCACTACCAGATGTATTCATAAAATTTGCATACAAACTTGAGCAACAGAATAGAAGGAAGAAGCTAGCATATGCTCCTGTGTAACCCTTCATATAAAATTCTGAAAAACCTTGCCAAATGTCCATTCTGCTTGAAAGTATTACTACAAGAGAAGCTAAGAGAGTTGCAGTAAGTGCACCTAAGCCTTTGTAAGCTCCAACACC
>JAQSYS010000076.1 GCA_029256005.1 Sedimentibacter sp. | reverse complement strand
GTGTAACCGACTTTTCCCCCGCCAACAATAACAATTTTCATTTTTTCCTCCAGAATTTGACTATTAACTAAAATTATCTAGTAAAATACAATGTATTATATCACAAAACTTATATTTTGCAAGAGAAATTGAAGATGGTGTGTTATGCAAAATCGTGTGTCATAAAACTGACATGTCTAAAAAAGGACATAGTGTCAATAAACTGACATTTGAAATTATAAATGATTTAAACTTTTTAGAATATTGCAAGAATTCAATAATGTTAACGTTTGGCATGATTATTGCTAATTAATATTATTGACATTATTAAAAATAAGGGAGATAGAGATATGAGAATAGAAAAACATCCTATCTTAGATTTCCATAAGGAAAAAAAATTAGTTTTTACCTTTAATGGAGAAAAGATAGAGGGATATGAAGGCGAGACAATTGCAGCAGCGTTGCATGCAGCAGGAGTTAAAGTGCTTGGTAAAAGTTTATTTTTGCATAGACCAAGAGGTTTTTACTGTGCTATAGGTAACTGTTCTTCTTGTCTAATGACAGTAAACGGAATTGCTAACGTAAAAACCTGTGTAACTGATTTAGAGGAAGGTATGATTGTGGAAATACAGGAAGGTAAGGGAGTGATAGTATGAAAGATGCAGAATTGTTGATTATAGGCGGCGGTCCTGCAGGGCTCTGTGCTGCAATAAGTGCAGCAGAAAGCGGAGCAAGAGTATGTATTGTTGAAAGAAACAAATCATTGGGTGGGCAGCTGGTAAAGCAAACTCATATGTTTTTTGGTTCTGAAAAACAATATGCTTCCACAAGAGGGATAGATATAACAAATATTTTGTTGAATAAATTAAACAGCTATAATAATGTAGAAATTTTAACTGAAACATCTGTCGTGGGTATGTTTGAAGATGGTGTGGTATCGGTTGTCCATAAAGAAGATAATTATTATAAAATAAAACCAAAGGCCGTTATTGTTGCAACTGGAGCATATGAAAAATCATTGGCATTTCCTAATAATGATTTGCCTGGAATATATGGAGCAGGAGCTGTACAAACTTTGATGAACGTACATGGAGTTAAACCGGGAGAAAGAGTACTGATGGTAGGAGCAGGAAACATAGGACTCATTGTAAGTTATCAGCTAATGCAGGCTGGTGTAGAGGTTGTTGCAATACTTGATGCAGCTCCAAAAATCGGCGGTTATCTGGTTCATGCATCTAAAATAAGAAGAATGGGTGTTCCTATTTTAACATCTCATACAGTAAAAGAAGCAGTTGGAAAAAATTATCTAGAAAAAGCAATAATAAGTGAGATTGATAATAAATTTCAACCTATAGAAGGAACAGAAAAAGAATTCGATGTAGATGTTATGTGTATTTCTGTAGGACTTACACCACTAAATGAAATGCTTGCCATGAGGGGCTGTCAAATGAAATATGTTTCTCAGTTAAGCGGATTTGTCCCTGTAAGAAATGAAAACTATGAAACTACAGTTGAAAATGTGTTTGCAGCAGGTGATGCTACAGGAGTTGAAGAAGCAAGTGCAGCAATGGTTGAAGGGTATCTTGCTGGAATATGTGCAGCTGCAAAAATAGGTTATAGACCTGATAATTTTGATGAAAGAAAAAATGATTATGTAAAGCAGTTAGATGATCTTCGTTCAGGACCGGTGGGCAAGCATATATTAGCGGGAATTGAACAAATTGTAGTTTAACAGGAGGATATTATGTTTGAGAAAACTGGAATACCAAGTAAGGAAATGATAATGGAAAAATTCCCTTCAATAGACAGAATAAACAAAGGACCGGTAGCAGTTGTAGAATGCTACAAGGAAATACCATGCAATCCATGCCAGACTGCATGCAAGTTTGATGCAATAAAGGTTGGGGAAGATATTAACAATATACCTGCATTAAATTCCGATAATTGTACAGGATGCGCTATATGTTTAAGCAAATGTCCTGGTTTGGCAATAATGGTCGTTGATGGCTCTAAGTCTGAAACAACAGTACAAATAAAAATACCTTATGAATTTCTGCCTCTTCCAAATGCTGGGGATATCGTAAAAGGTCTTGATAGAGAAGGAAAGTATATTGCTGATGTTAAAGTAATTAATGTTTTAAATCCAAAATCCTTTGACAGAACACCAATTATTACATTAGAAGCAGACAGAGAATTTTTGTATGATATTAGAAATATTAAGGTGGTGTCATAATGGAAGATAATACTATTATTTGTAGATGCTCAGATGTTACATTACAGCAGGTAAGAGACTTAATAAAAGAAGGATATGTAACATATGATGAAATAAAAAGAATTACTCGAATTGGCATGGGGCCATGTCAGGGAAAGACTTGCGGACAATTAGTTTTGAGAGAAATAGCAAGTGCTACCGGACAAAATATAGCAGACATTAAATTCCAAACCACAAGACCTCCTGTAGTGGGAGTTAAACTAGGTCTTATAGCTGAGGAGGGCAGAAGAAATGAAGAATAGTGCTGAAGTGGTAATTATAGGCGCAGGGATTTCTGGGTGCTCAACTGCTTATAATTTAGCAAAAAAGGGTGTAAAAAATATCGTTGTGTTGGAAAAGAATTATATATGCTCAGGTTCAACAGGTAGATGCGGTGCAGGCGTCAGAATGCAGTGGGGCACAGAAATGAACTGCAAGATTGCAAAAGAGAGCATAGAATTCTATGAACATGCAAATGAGATTCTTGAATATGATAGAGATGTTGATTTTAAGCAAAAGGGATATTTGCTGATAGCTGATACTGATAAGGAAATCGAGCAGTTCAAAAAAAATATTGAGGTGCAGCATTCGTGTGGTATACCTTCAAAACTTCTTTCATTAGAAGAGGCTAGAGAAATTGTTCCTTATTTAAATACTGATATGCTTAAGGGCGCAGCTTTTTGTGAAAAGGATGGTTTCCTAAACCCTTTCAAAACAACGGATGCTTTTTATAAAGCAGCTAAACGTCTTGGCGTTGAATTTAACACATTCACTGAGGTAACAGGAATAAAAACTGAAAATGGAAGAGTCGTTGGTGTAGATACAAACAAGGGATTTATTTCTACAAACATAGTTGTAAATGCAACAAATGCATATTCTAAAAACATATGCGATATGATTGGATTGGATATTCCTGTTTATTCTGAAAGGCATCAGATACTTGTTACTGAACCTGTTGAACCGATGCAGGATCCAATGGTTATGAGTTTTGGACTGAATTTATACGTGCAGCAGTCACCTGAGGGTTCATTTATTATGGGTAGAGGGGATGCAAATGAACCTAGAGACTTGAGAATAACTTCAAGCTGGCACTTTCTTGAAGAAATGGCTAAAACAATTGACGCAATTCTCCCTCCAATATCAAAATTAAGAGTAGTAAGACAATGGGCTGGACTTTACAATATGACACCTGACAAACAACCTATATATGATAAAGCGGATAATATTGAAGGTTTTTACCTATGTGTTGGCTATAGTGGTCATGGTTTTATGTTTGGACCTATTACAGGAATAGTGATGTCTGAAATGATTTTAGGTGAAAAGCCAACTATAGATGTGAGCATGCTGAATTTAAACAGATTTAAAACAGGTAATTTACTTCTCGAACCTTCAGTAGTGTAAAGTTAGACTAAACAAATTTGAAGTAATTACGTTGTGGTTTTTATAAATATTTGATATTATAATAGCAAAATGAATTATAACGGGAGGATTTATGAATAAAAAGTATTTCGATAAACTTGTAAGTGTTTTACAGAAAAATAATACAGATGCCATATTGATTGCTCCTTCAGAAGAAATGGAATTCATAATGGGTCACAACACACATCTGTGTGAAAGATTTCAGGCGTTGATAATTAAAAACGATGGAACTTATTTTTATGTATGCAATTTATTGACAGTAGATGAAATTCAGGATGTTCTTGGACCGGACGTAAAGGTATACGGATGGTTTGATGGGGATATATTCACTGATACTGTTAAAAAGGCATTTGAAGAAAATGGATTAATAGGAAAAACCATTGCTGTAAATTCAACTGAAAGAGCATTTTTAATCCTTCAGATAATGGATGCAGTTAATGTGAAGTTTGTTAATGGAAAACCTCTTCTGGAAGAAATGCGAATGATAAAAGATGAGGAAGAGCTGGATAACTTAAGAATGGCTGCCAGGATAACGGATGAATCTTATGAAGATTTGCTTAAATTTATCAAGCCTGGAATAAAAGAAGCAGATATTGCAAGAAAAATGAACGAAATTTTCAAGGAAAAGGGTGCTGATGAAGGTTTTACAATGGTTTGTTCAGGACCTAATTCATCATATCCTCATTACAATTCTGACCAAAGAGTTATACAGGAAAAGGATGTAATAGTACTTGATTGGGGATGTAAGTATAATGATATGTGTGCTGATATGTCAAGAACCGTATTTGTTGGAGATATTTCAGAAGAAGAAAGACATGTGTATGAAATTGTTCTTGCTTCTCAAGAAGCAGGTGAAAAAGCTGCTGTTGAAGGAGCATATATACCTGATGTTGATAAAGCCGCAAGAGAGGTAATAGAAAAATCCGGGTATGGCAAATATTTCTTTACCAGACTTGGTCACGGTATAGGATATTCTGTGCATGAGTCGCCGGACATCAAGGCAAGCAATAAAAGAAATTTAGAAAAAGGCATGGTTTTCAGTATAGAGCCAGGAATATACATAGCAGGAAAGTTTGGAATGCGTATTGAAAATATTGTTGCTGTTACTAAAAACGGCAATGAAGTTTTAAATAAGGCATCTAAGGAAATAAAGATAATTAAAAATTAATAGTTTGGAATGATTTTAGATTTGCACAAAAGTGCAAATCTTTTCATTTTTTTGTTAAATATTCATTATAAATTTCCAATTACCTTATTTTTGCTTGTAAAATATTCGTATATTAATTATAATGATTATATTAATGACTTAAGGAGTGAAAAATGAATTTTAAAGATTTAGCTTTTAATTTACATAAAAATAATGTTGTTGTTGATACGCATTTAGACTTAGCCGGAGAAATTTACAACAGGCACTTAGCCGGAGAAAAAGAAGTAATTAAAAATAAATACCTTAATAATTTTAAAAAAGCAGGATTTAATATTATTGTATCATCTTTATTTTTAGATGATATATTTTTGCCTGAAATGGCATTAAGAATGACATTAGGACAAATTAGCGCGTTGATGGAAGATGTTGAAACATGCAACGGTGAGGTCGTACTCATAAAAACAAAAGAACAGCTTAAGAAGGTTGTTGAAGAAAATAAAATTGGAATTATTTTATCATTTGAAGGTTTGGAGCCAATAGGGAATGACATTAAGATGTTGAAAATCTTTTATGAATTAGGAGTTCGTGCAGCAGGTTTAGTGTGGAGCAGAAGAAATTATGTTGCTGATGGTTGCAGCTTCAGTCCTGTTGAAGAAGGACAAAAAGGTGGTCTTACTAAATTTGGGGTAAATGTAGTTAGAAAAATGGAAGAAATGAATATGCTAATTGATGTAAGTCACTTAAATGACGAAGGATTTTGGGATATAATCAAGTTTACTAATAAACCATTTATCGCTTCTCATTCAAATGTGAGAAATATACATAGCAGAATGCGTAACTTAACTGATGATCAAATTAAGGCTATTGCAGACAGAAATGGCGTCATAGGAATAAATGCTTATAAAAATATCGCTGGAGTCGAAGAAGGTGAAGACCCTATTAAAAAGCTGGCTGATCATATTGAATACATGGTTAATTTAGTTGGAGCTAAACACGTTGGTTATGGATTTGATCTTTGTAACAACTTTTATGACAGTGAGCTTAAGTTTAAATATGTGGCTCATAACAGTGACAGTCTGAGCTCTCATGCAGAAGCAGTATTACTGACAGAAGAGCTTTTAAAAAGAGGAATTACAGAAGAAGATGCTAAGTTAATTATCGGAGGAAATTTCTACAGGGTGTTTAGCGATATACTACAATAAAATAAAGGAATGGAAAATAGAATGAGATATTTAATCAAAGAGTGGGTTGTGCCTATTACAATAGCTCTTGTTATAGTAATATTTTTAAATAAGTTTATTTTTATTTTAGTTACAGTACCAACAGGTTCAATGGAAGAGACAATTATGCCAGGTGATAGGCTGTATGTCAATGAATTATTTAAAATAGAGGATGCGAAGCGGGGAGATATATTAGTATTTAAATCCGATGAACTTGAAGAAAAAAGACTTGTTAAGAGACTAATTGGTTTGCCGGGAGAAAAAGTTACGGTCAAAACAGATGGTAGCGTTTATATAAACGATGAAAAGTTAGATGAACCTTATGCAAAAGAAGCAGAATACGAAGAAAAGGAGTTTACTGTTCCTGAAAACTCGTACTTGTTTTTTGGAGACAACAGGCCAATATCTTATGATGCTCGTTACTGGGAAAATCCATATATAAATGAAAGTAAAATTATTGGCAAGGTACTTTTTAGATTTTTTCCGTTTAATAGGATTGGAACTGTAGAATAACTCAGATTTAAATTTAAAATTTTAAAATAGGAGTGTTATTATGAAAAGGGTACTAGAAGGATTAAAACCAGAAAAGGTGTTTTATTATTTTGAAGAAATATCACAAATACCCCGAGGCTCAGGCAATGAAAAGCAGATTTCAGATTATTTATACAACTTGGCAAAATTAAAGGGCTGGGATGTCATACAGGATGATTACTTTAATATAATAATAAAAAAGCCTGCAACTGTAGGTTATGAAAATTCTCCGACAGTTATGCTCCAAGGGCATATGGATATGGTTTGTGAAAAAAACGAAGGTGTGAAGCATGACTTTGAAAAAGATCCCATTAAACTAAGAATCATTGAAGGGAATTTATATGCTACTGAAACTACATTGGGGGCAGATAACGGTATAGCTGTAGCATATGCTTTGTCTATACTGGATTCTGATGATGTTAAACATCCTCCTTTAGAAGTATTAATAACTGTTGATGAAGAAAAGGGTATGACTGGAGCTGAAAATGTTGATGCTAATATCTTTAAAGCAAGGTATTTGTTAAATTTAGATAGCGAGGAGGAAGGAGTATTTACTTGCGGCTGCGCAGGTGGTGGAGGAATAAACTTCAGAATTCCGGTTAAATATCAGGACATAAAAAAAGTAGCATACAAAGTAAGTATTGGTTCGGATATAGATAAGGAAAGGGGAAATGCCAATAAAATTCTGGGAAGAATACTTTATGACTTGTATGATGACATTGAATTAATAAGTATAAAGGGTGGTTCAAAAGGAAATGCAATACCAAGAGAATCACAAGCCTTAATTGCTGTAAGTAATATGGAAAAGGTTCAAGAAAAAATAATCAAATGGAATAATATTTTAAAAAATGAGTATTCATTTACAGATTCAGCTGTTAATGTCACTTTAGAAAATTTGGGTTATGAAGCTGCACCATTAGTAAAAGATGTATTTAAAAAAGTTGTACATGCAATAAACTTAATACCTACCGGTGTGTTTACAAAAAGCACAGCTATTGATTTGGTTATAAGTTCGAACAATTTGGGAGTAATTACTCAAAATGAAGAATATGTAGAATTACAAAATCAAGCAAGAAGCTCTGTTAAATCTTTACTTACAGACAATATTGCACAAATTATGAAACAAATCGGAGAAACGCTGGACATTGAATGCAATATAGGTGGTTTTTATCCTGGATGGGAATATGCAAAGGAATCTGAATTAAGAGAAATTTGTATCGAGACATTCAAAAATATTTATGG
Source organism: Sedimentibacter sp. (assembly GCA_029256005.1). Lineage (GTDB taxonomy): Bacteria > Bacillota > Clostridia > Tissierellales > Sedimentibacteraceae > Sedimentibacter. The sequence continues at coordinate 1,326 of JAQSYS010000076.1, read as the reverse complement.
TCACGAACCTGTTGTAAGTGCAATTCACGCTGGTCTTGAGTGTGGTTTATTGCTGGAAAAAATTAGTGGACTTGATGCTATCTCTATGGGTCCTGATGCATATGATGTTCATTCTCCGAATGAACATATAAGTATTAAATCTACAGAGAACGTTTATAACTTGTTGTTGGAAATTTTAAAAAGAATCAAATAGCAATATATTCATTAACGAAAGCAGGTATTGTTTGCATTTCGATTACAAAACGACTTTTTTGAGTGTAAAAAATTGCCTGTTTTCAATTTTATATTTAAAATAAATGAATATAGATGCATACAGTAATATACTAACGATGTAGAAATAGAGAAAATTACCAGTAATTTGAATTCGATTTCATTATTGCAATAAACGATTTCAGTAATATTTAATCATTTTAAGCATATAAATAATATTATTGAAATATGTCGAATGTTGTGTTATAATAATTTACACATTTAGCTAAGAGAGGAGAAATAAAAGTGGTAAAATATATAGTAAAAAGAATTATATCAGCAATAATTACTATATGGTTTATTTTGACTTTAACCTTCATTTTAATGAACAGCATTCCTGGAGACCCATTATCATCAGGAAAGGCTTTGCAGCCTGAGGTTGAAGCAGCAATTAAAGCAAAATATGGATTAGACAAACCATTAACTGAACAGTATGTAACTTATTTAAAGAATTATATGACGGGTGATTTTGGAGTATCCTTCAAAAAAATTGGTTTGACTACAAATCAAATAATATCTGATGGATTTCCGTACTCATTAAGAATAGGTTCATGGTCATCATTATTTATAATAGTTGTAGGTATTTCTTTCGGAATAATATCAGCACTAAAACAAAACAAAATTCCGGACAGGGTGATGATGATTATATCTACACTGGGAGCAACAATCCCAAGCTTTGTTTTTGCAACACTGTTCCTTTATGTTTTTAACAGAAAGCTAGGTTTGGTTCCATCATTTGGTACAGGTACATGGAAACATTACATTGGGCCGATTCTTTGTATAGGAATGTTTTCACTTGCTTATGTTACAAGACTTACAAGAACATCAGTATTGGATGTGCTACAGCAGGATTACATCAGAACTGCCAGAGCAAAAGGATTAGCAGAGGGTGTTGTTATTATAAAACATGCTTTAAGAAATGCATTAATTCCTGTTGTTACGTACTTGGGACCTATGATCGCAAGTCTTATAACTGGCTCATTCGTTGTTGAAAAGGTATTTGGTATTTCAGGTATTGGTTCTTTATTTACTACAAGTATTACCAACAGAGACTATACATTAATAATGGGTATTACA